>CADBSV010000047.1 GCA_902797435.1 uncultured Bacteroidia bacterium | reverse complement strand
TCTGAAGGAAATTGTCCAGCTCATCCGCGAACACAACCTCACCGAAAAACAGGTTCCCATCCGCGAACCCGACCAGCTCATCGTCCTCACAGGCGGCACCATGGCCTACACCCGTCAGGACGGAGTGAAAATCATTCCTCTTGGCTGTTTGAAATGGTAAAATAAATCTCCTCCCCTATGAACATACAAGATAATTCCATTTCTCCTCGTTTGAGCGGTAATGGAAGATCTTGTACGTTCATATGGGTGGCCTGTTTTATTGCAAAACCTATGGGGATTGGAGTGTTCTTGCACGCGAAAGTACGTTACAGTAGCACCAGAGGTTGGTGGCCTTGCAGTAAAGACTAAAGAGTGACGCCAGTCGTCGAAAAAAGCGAAGAATACAGGAAGAGGGTAGAATACTGATAGGAGCCACGCAAGAAATATAGCTGGAGGGGATCAGGCAGGGAACTGTAGAGAACGGCTGAAACAAAGGGAACCGACCGGCAGCAGCTCTCGTCAAACTGCCCAACAAGCAAACCGCCCCAACAAACCAACTGCCCGGACCGGCAGTCAGACGCTATAGTTCGAGCCTTACGTAGATGCTAAGGGGGAGGGTTTTGCCGAAACTGTCTCCGAGAGCGAGTTCTCCGCTGGTCATGCGGTATCTTCCCTGCGCGGCATTTACTTCCAGATTGTCTTCAGCCTTGAGGCCGAAGGCTTCGCGCACCACGGTTTCGCCAAGTGCCGCGCTGTAGCCGTTACTGTAGAGGTTGAGGACCATCCATCCGTCCGGTGCAAGGATTTCCCGGACGGTGCGGAGCATGCCGAAAAGAAGCTCGTCGAGTTTCCATTTTTCCCCGTCCGGACCATGGCCATAAGCAGGGGGGTCCAGAATGATGCCGTCGTACCTGTGTCCGCGCTTTGCTTCGCGGGTGGCGAATTTGAGAGCGTCTTCCACTACCCATCTTATGTCCTTCAGGCCGCTTGCCTCCATGTTTTCGCGCGCCCAGGAAACAACCTGGCGGACGCTGTCCAGATGGGTGACGTCGGCCCCTGCGGCCTTTGCGGCAAGGGAGGCCCCGCCGGTATATGCAAAAAGATTCAGTACCTTTGGAACGCAAGGACCGGAAGTGCCGGGATTATGCGAAGCTTTTTCTGCAGCCTCGCTTACCTTCCGGTAGATGAATTCCCAGTTCGGCGCCTGTTCGGGGAAGATGCCCACGTGCTTGAAGGCGGTAAGGCCCAACCTCATGCGGAGGCGGAATCCGTCCCCGGGGTATTGAACATACCATTGGTCCGGCATTTCCTTAATCTTCTCCCACGTGCCGCTGTCCTCTTTTCCGGCCTTGCCGAATCCCGCACCTGGCTTGAACCGTACTGCACTGAGGCGGTTCCACTCTTTTGCGGGCATGCTCGGAGTCCAGAGGGCCTTGGGTTCGGGGCGTATCATGGCGAAGGAGCCGAAACGTTCCAGTTTCTCTCCGTTGCCACTGTCGATAAGGGCATAATCGCGCCACTCGGGCTTGGGAAAATCTACCATTTTGGTCTGTCGGAAGGTTATAGAATACAAAGATATGCAGAATTTTGCTAAATTTGGGGCCTCGAATGAAATCTAAACAATAATAACATGCAACAGCACATCGACACTTACGATTTTACCGGAAAGAAAGCCATCGTGCGCGTGGACTTCAACGTTCCGCTCGATGAGAACTTCAATATCACCGACGACACCCGTATCGTCAGGGCAATGCCCACTCTCAAGAAAGTACTTGAGAAGGGCGGCTCGCTCATCATCATGAGCCATCTCGGAAGGCCCAAGAAGGCAGATCCCAAATTCTCTCTCAGCCACATTGTGGACCACGTCTCCGAGTGCCTCGGCGTTCCCGTGAAATTCGCCCCCGACTGCCAGGCTGCCGATGAGGCTGCCGCAGCGCTGAAACCCGGCGAAGCCCTTCTTCTCGAGAACCTCCGCTACTACGCAGAGGAAGAGGGCAAACCTCGCGGACTCGCAGAAGATGCCTCCGACGAAGAGAAGGCAGCGGCAAAGAAGGCCGTGAAGGAGAGCCAGAAGGCGTTCACGAAGAAGCTCGCCAGCTACGCCGACTGCTATATCAACGATGCATTCGGAACCGCTCACCGCGCCCACGCCTCCACCGCCCTCATCGCGGCATACTTCCCCGATGACAAGATGTTCGGATACCTGATGGAAGGCGAAATCAAGGCTATCGACAACGTGCTCAAGAATGCACAGCACCCCTTCACGGCCATCATCGGCGGAAGCAAGGTGTCCAGCAAGCTCGCTGTCCTTGAGAACCTCCTCCCCAAGGTGGACAACCTCATCATCGGCGGCGGAATGGGTTATACCTTCATCAAGGCCGAAGGCGGCCAGATTGGTAATTCCCTGCACGAAGACGAACTCCTCCCGCAGGCGAAGGAAATACTTGCCCGTGCAAAGGAACTCGGCAAGAAGGTATATCTTTCCAGGCAGACCCGCGTCACCGAAAAGTTCGACAACGACGCTCCCTCCAAGCTCGTTCCCTCCCATCAGATTCCCGAAGGATGGGAAGGCATGGACTGCGGCCCCGAGTCTTCTGAACTCTGGCGCGAAGTCATCCTCGGCTCCAAGACCATCCTCTGGAACGGTCCCGTGGGCGTGTTCGAAATGCCCAATTTCGCCAAGGGAACCCTCGAAATCGCACGCGACCTCGCAGATGCAACGGCAAAGGGTGCATACACCCTCGTCGGCGGCGGTGACAGCGTAGCGGCAGTTACCCAGATGGGCTTCGCCGATAAGGTGAGCTACGTTTCCACCGGCGGCGGCGCCATGCTCGAAGCTATCGAAGGCAAGGACCTTCCCGGCATCGCCGCGGTTCGCGACTAAACGTCCCCGCAGAAGCCGGGACACTTCCCCTGAATTGGCCGGGACAGGCAGGTGACAGGCATTCCCTGCAGAGTCGCTCGGGACGAAAGGTAAAACGAGGACGGCTAATACTTTTTAGCCGGCCTCGTTTTTACCATGGGATTTTGGATGCGGAGAGAGTTGTCCTCCGGGAGGGGCCGCAGTGAGCGAAGCGAACGGAGTTTCGCGGGTGGCAGGGCTCCCTTGCGGAAAAGGGTTGGTAGCGTTTTGGGGCTAAAATGCGACTAACCCGCTCTTTTGAATGGGGGTTGGTCGCAAAAACGGGTAAAATTGAAACTTACTGTTGCAGTACCGGCTCTTTATCCTTGCTGTACCGGCCCTTTATTTCAACGGCTTGGCGTAATGGGTGGGGGCGGCCTTTTCGTGTTTCGGCTTTTCCGGCGGATTTGCCCGTGCAGGGATTTTCCGCGAATAGGAATAAACGAGTATGGCTATGCCGGCGATAATGAACGGTACGCTGAGCCACTGACCCATGTCGAGTGTCATGGCGTTCTCGAATTCCACCTGCGGTTCCTTTATGAATTCGATGATGAACCTTGCCCCGAAGCAGCCGATGAGGAACCATCCGAAATGGAATCCGCGGTAGGTCTTGTCAAGTCTTTTCCAGTAGAACCACAGCAGTACAAGGCCCAGGATAAGATAGGAAACGGCTTCGTAGAGCTGGGTGGGATGCTTTGGCTCGGTTTCTCCGCGGAGGTCGAAAATAAAGCCCCATGGCAGGGTGGTTACGTCGCCGTAGATTTCGGAATTGAACAGGTTGCCCAGGCGTATGAAGCACCCGGCAAAAGCCACGGTGATGCACAGCCTGTCCATTATCCAGAGGAAGTCGAATCCGTTAGGCTTGCCGTATTTATTTGAGAACCACCACATTCCGAGCAGCAGCGCTATCGCTCCGCCGTGTGAGGCGAGGCCTCCTTTCCAAGGCATGAATATCTCCCAGAATCCGGCCCACGAGCCGAAGTAATAGTCGGGCTGATAGAATATGCAGTGCCCAAGCCTTGCGCCCACGATGGTGCAGATAAGCAAGGTGTAGAGGAGCGGATCGAGGAGTTTTTCCGGAACGCCTTCGCGGCGGAAGAACCAGCGGAATATGTACCATCCGAGTATGAACCCGGAAATGAACAGCAGGGAGTACCAGCGTATTCCCAGGGACCCGAGGTGAATGAGCACGGGGTCAACGTGCCAATGAACGAAAAGCATATCACGCAAAGATAAGGAAAAATATGTACATTCGCAGCATGCTTTATTTTGATTGCGACTACAACAACGGATGTCATCCGAAAGTGCTTGAGGCTCTCGTGTCCACCAACGGGGAATACTCCGGAACCTATGGCGGCGACCATTTCTGTGCCGCCGCGAAAAACGCCATTCGTGAAGCTTGTGAAGACCCTGATGCGGATGTCTTCTTCCTTGCCGGCGGCACCCAGACGAATTCTACTGTAATAGACTGTCTGCTCCGGCCATGGCAGGGTGTCGTGGCGGTGCCCACGGGGCACATAGCCGTGCACGAAGCCGGAGCGGTGGAGTATTCCGGCCACAAGGTGTTTACGCTTCCGGGAGCCTCCCCATGCGCCTCGGAAGGGAAGATGGACCCTTCGGAACTGGAGTCTCTGCTCAAGTCTTTCAAGGACGACCCCACCCGCAATCATATGGCCGAACCGGCCCTGGTGTATATCTCCTTGCCAACCGAACTGGGAGGCCTGTACAGCGCGGCGGAACTGCAGCTTGTCTTTGAAACGGCTCACCGTTACGGCGCCCCTCTCTTTGTTGACGGGGCCCGCCTTGCGTACGCCCTGGCAGCAGAAGGTAACGACATTTCCATGCCTTTCCTTGCCGCACATTGCGATGCCTTCTATATAGGTGGTACCAAATGCGGGGCTCTTTGCGGAGAGGCGGTCGTATTTCCCCGGGCAGGCGCCCCGGATCATTTCTTTACGCGTATCAAACAGCACGGTGCGCTGCTGGCGAAGGGCCGTCTTGCCGGAGTGCAGTTCGGGGCTCTTTTCGAGGACGGGCTTTACAAGAAGACAGGCCGCGAGGCCGACCGCCTTGCCTCCCTCATCCCCGGGCTTTTCCGAAAATACGGCCTCGGCAGGGAAGACCACCCCTCGCGCACGAACCAGCAGTTCATCCTCGTCAGGAGCGACATCCTTGCGGAACTATCTTCCAAGGTGGCATTCGAAGTATGGCAGGAAACACCACCTGGTGCCCCTGGGTTCGCCCTTTGCCGCTTCGTTACGAGCTGGGCTACCGTGCAGGATGATATAAGTGAATTGGAAAAGGTCCTGATGGCCCTGTGTTAGATTCAGCTTTCCAGCCAGGAAAGGAAAGCTTCATACCGGGAGCGCGCCACGGTGATTTCCTCGCGTGGAGCCGGTACTGGGATGATGCGCAGCCTGCTTCCTCCGAGCCGGAGTATGCTCTGAATGCTTGAGCGGGAGATTATGCAGCCCCTTGACACCCTGAAGAACTGCCGGGGGTCCAACTGCGTTTCGAGCTCGTCGAGGGAGGCTCCGTAGATATACTTCTCTCCTTCCTGCAGCACTAAGAAAGTCGCTTTGTCCTCGGAAAGCACATACGCAATCCCTGATGCGGCCACCGGCACGATCCGTTCACCTATCCTCACCATGAAGCGCTCCTTGTACCGCGGGCCTTGAGAAACTGCTTCGAGGAGCCTGTTTATATTAGTGTTCCTCATGGCTTCGCGGCAGCGTTGCACGGCCCTTTCCAATGCCGGGAGTTCCACGGGTTTGAGCAGGTAGTCAACTGCGTTTTCTTCAAATGCCTTTACCGCGAAACTGTCGTATGCGGTGGTCATGACCACGAAGGAGTTCACTTTGATTCTCCTGAAAATCTCAAAGCATTTCCCGTCCGAGAGCTCTACATCCATGAAAATGATGTCGGCGGTATGGCTGCGCAGCCACTCTGTGGAACTGCTTACGCTTCCGGCTTCTCCGACAATCTCGACGTCGGGAAAATTCTTTTCGAGCATCCTTGCCAGAGTACGTCTTGCGAGCGGCTCGTCTTCTATGATAAAGGCTTTCATAATAGGGGAAGTTCTATAGTATAGGTGCTTTCATCCTGCGTGATGCGGATGTCCTTTCCGCTTATGGCCAGATATTGCTGTCTTACGGAGTTGATGCCCACTCCCGTAGATTCGGCGGCGTTCACTCTCGGGGAAACGGGATTGCTCACCCTCAGATAGGAGCCGTCGGAACTCACTGAGACTTCGAGCGGGGATTCCGCGCTCACGGAATTGTGCTTTATCGCATTTTCTATGCATACCTGCAGCGAGCAGGGAATCACCAGTTTTGGCAAGTCTTCTTCCCTTACCGAGAGCTTGAAGTCCAGCCCTTTGGGCCAGCGGGTTTTCATAAGGTCGGCGTAGTTGCCCGCGAATTCCATCTCTTCGCGCAGGCTTACCGCATCCTCGTTTTCGTTGGTGAGGATATATCTGTAAAGGCTTGACAGGTTATGGATGAAGTGGCTGGCCTCTTCCCTGGGCGATTCCATGACCAGCCCGTTGAGGACATTGAGGCAGTTGAACAGGAAATGCGGGTTCATCTGCTGCTTGAGCATCATGTACTGATATCGGGCCTTTTCCGCCTTCTCCCTTTCCCGGTCGAGTCTTTCCCTCAGGACATGTGTCACGAAGAACATGAGCACCATGAAGAAGAAAAGGGCGAGCGTGGTGCTTATGATTTCCTTGTAGGGAAACTCCGCAATGCCCCTTATGGAGAAATACAGGTCCGCTCCTATCCTCAGAAAGTATATGGCGGTAATGGCAAGCAGGAGCAGTATGAGCTGTTTCTTCCCGAATTGTTCGCCGGGGAGGGCGCCGGAGCGTGCGCGACGCTTTCGCAGGGCGGCAAGGAGGAACCATCCCAGTATTTCCGTGGTTATGAGCGTAGAAAGGGCATGCTCGGCTACGTTGTTCATGATGAGCGGTTCGAGGAGGGCTGCCAGCCCCATTCCGATGCCGAATCCCGCGATGTTTACGAAAATGATGCTCTGGACCATGGCTTTTACGCCGGATTTTTCCTCCAGGCAGATGAGGATGCAAAGGGACATGGTGAGCAGGGTGAGGAACATGGTGTCGCTCACTCCGAACATACGGCAAAGCACAGTCGCCCCTACATGGAGGAGGGCGAAACCGTGGATGAGCCGATGGATCGTTTTCATGGCCGAAAGATACGAAAAAAAGTCATCCCGAAAAAATGACGGTTCGTCCCGAAACCCTTGCCGTTCGTCGGAAGCGGCATTTTATAATAAGGTTAAAGTTTTACTTTCGCTTAATTAATGACACTGTAATAACCGTATTTGCTGATGGCAAATTCTTCCAGACTGAGTTTCTGGGCCATGTGGAACCTGTCTTTCGGGTTCTTCGGCGTCCAGATCGCATATGCGCTCCAAAGCGCGAATATAAGCCGCATCTTCGCCACTCTTGGCGCAGACCCGCACCAGTTGTCCTTTTTCTGGATTCTCCCTCCCCTCATGGGAATGATAGTGCAGCCGCTCATAGGCAAATGGTCCGACCGTACATGGTGCAGGATGGGCCGCCGCAAACCCTATCTTCTGGCAGGGGCGATAGTGGCGGTGCTGGTGATGGTGCTGCTTCCCAACGCCGGCAGCCTGAACCTCTCCAAGGCATGGGTTTTCCTGGGACTCAACGCTGCCATGTGGTTCGGGCTTTTCAGCCTCATCTTCCTCGATACCAGCATCAATGTGGCCATGCAGCCCTTCAAGATGATGGTGGGCGACATGGTAGGGGAGCAGCAGAAGGCGAAGGCTTATTCGATTCAGAGTTTCCTCTGCAACGCAGGCAGCCTTTTCGGCTACCTGTTCCCGATATTCTTTACATGGATAGGCATAGCGAATGAAGCTCCCGAAGGCCAGGTGCCCCCGAGCGTCATCACGTCCTTCTATGTGGGAGCGGCCCTGCTCATACTCTGCGTCCTCTATACCTTTGTAAAGGTAAGGGAGATGCCGCCAGCCGAATACGCGCAGTTCCACGGGATTACCCCCCCCCTCAGAAGATAATCACAAGTCGGGCCCGGGCCTTTTCCGGCTTCTTCTTTCCGCCCCCAGGACTTTCTGGACCGTCGGCCTCGTGCAGTTCTTCTGCTGGGCGGCCTTCCTTTACATGTGGACTTATTCGGGCGGCACCCTGGCGTTCAACTGCTGGGGAGGGGAGACCGACACCGCATCCAGGGCATATCAGGATGCCGGGAACTGGGTTGGAGTCGCATTCGCCGTGCAGGCGGTAGGTTCCATCCTCTGGGCCCTTGTAATTCCGCGTTTCCGCAATCTCAAAACCGCATACGTGGTGAGCCTGCTCATCGGTGCTGCCGGGTTCGCGAGCCTTTTCTTCATCCACGACAAATTCATCGCCTGCGGTGCGTATTTCCTCATCGGAGCCGCCTGGGCTGCGATGCTCGCCCTGCCCTTCACGCTCCTCACCAACGCCCTTGAGGGAAGCCCGTACATGGGCAGTTATCTCGGTCTTTTCAACTGTACGATATGCCTTCCGCAGATAGTTGCTGCGGCAACCGGCGGCTTTGTCCTGAAACTGGTGGGAAGCCAGGCCGGGATGCTCCTCACCGCAGGCGTTTTCCTGTGCATAGGGGCGGCATGCGTAAGACTAATCGAAACCAAACACCAAAACTGATATGAGAAAAATAATCACTCTGATTGCCATTCTCCTCCTTGGCCTTACCCAGGCGCTTGCCCAGGGATACAAGGTCAAAGGTGTGATAGAAGACGAGACGGGTCCCGTAATCGGTGCCACGGTAATGGAAGCCGGCACTTCGAACGGTGTCCCGACCGGTCTCGACGGCGAATTCGAACTTACCGTATCGAACGCAGATGCCAGCGTCGAAGTGAGCTGCATAGGTTATGCTTCACAGACATTCAAAGCTTCCGCCTTCCCGTCACGACTGATTCTTTCCGAAGACCAGAACTTCCTCAGCGAGGTTGTCGTAATCGGTTACGGAACCGTGAAGAAGAGCGACATGACAGGCTCTGTCGTCGCCATAAAGGCCGATGAGATGCACCGCGGGGCCGTTACGTCCCCCGACCAGATGCTCCTCGGAAAGGTTTCCGGCGTACGCATCGTCCCCGCCACCGGAACTCCCGGTGAAAGCGGCCAGATACGTATCCGCGGAGCGGCGTCCCTGCGTGCGAACAACGACCCGCTTATCGTAATCGACGGCGTTCCCATCACTTCCGACGGCGGCGCCGGCATGGGCAACCCGCTCTCTTCCGTGAATCCCGACGACATCGAGAGCTATTCGGTGCTCAAGGATGCCTCCGCAACTGCCATATACGGTTCCCGGGCCTCCAACGGCGTTATCATGATAACCACCAAGAAGGGCTCTTCCGGAAAGATGGAGGTGAGCTACAATTCCAGCTACTCCGTAAAGCAGAACACCCGTACTATCGACATGATGTCGGGAAGCGAACTCCGCGACTTCATTAATGAGAATTATTCCTCCAACGCCGCGAAAATAGCGCTTCTTGGCACTGACGACACCGACTGGCAGAAGCAGATTTACCGTCTCGCCCTCCAGACCGACCAGAACGTGAGCGTAAAAGGCGGCGGCAAGGTTCTCCCCTTCAGGGTGAGCCTCGGCTACAACCTCGACCAGGCCACCGTGCGCACAGGTGACAGCCAGAGGGGCAACCTCGATATAAGCCTTACCCCCACCTTCTTTGCAAATCACCTGAGCGTGAATGCCAATGCGAAGTTCGTTTACAACAAGACCAACTGGGCCAATGCAGGTGCGGTGGGCACTGCTATCCGTTTCGACCCCACGAAGCCCCTTCGCAATTCGACCGGAGATTACTGGAACTGGTTCCTCGACGACGAGATGACCATGCCCAACACCCAGACTTCGGCCAATCCGCTGTCGATGCTCTACGACTATGTCAACTGGAACAAGGGTCTGCGTACCATCTCCAACATCCAGCTCGACTACAAGCTCCACGGCTTCGAAGACCTCCGCTTCAACCTCAATCTCGGCATCGACAAGGCGGAGACCAACGGTCAGAAATACAATAAGATAGGCACCGTCCTCGCAGCCAGGGAAGGGCACGACCTCGCATACATCTACCAGAACCGCAACACCAACTCCATACTGGAATTCTATACCGCGTACAACCACGACTTCGGCAAACACCATGTGGACGCCATGGCGGGATATTCCTGGCAGCACAACTATGTCTGCTATAACGAGAGCCGCTACGAGAACGTGGAGCCCCGCTGGCAGGAGGCCGACCTCTTCTATGCCCAGCCCCAGAACGCGCAGGAGTATTACCTGGTTTCGTTCTTCGGCAGGGTGAATTACGGATATGACAGCCGCTACCTTCTCACCGCGACGCTCCGCGATGACGCCTCTTCTCGTTTCAGTCCCAAGACCCGCTGGGGCCTGTTCCCCTCGGTCGCCCTCGCCTGGAACGCCAAGAACGAAGAGTTCCTCAGGGACGTGGACTTCCTTTCCCAGATGAAAGTGCGTCTTGGATGGGGCCAGACCGGCCAGCAGGATATAGGCGGGGAGTATTATCCCTATCTCGCCCGTTACCTGCAGAGTTCCGCAACCGAGCTCATGTATAATATGGGCAACGGCAACTATCAGACCCTCTCGCCCCTTGCATACAATCCCAAGATCAAGTGGGAGACCACGACCACCTGGAACCTTGGTGTGGATTACGGATTCTTCGGGGAAAAGCTTACCGGTTCCGCGGAAGTCTATTACCGCGAAACCACCGACCTGCTCAACCAGGTTGACGTTCCCCTCGGATCGAACTTCTCCAACAGGGTCGTATCCAACATAGGCGCCATGGAGAACAAGGGCGTTGAACTCAACATCAACTATATCCCGGTAGAAACCAAGGACTGGCACTGGAGCATAGGCGGAAACATCACCTTCCAGGATACCAGGATAACCAAGCTTACGGCAGTAAAGTCCGACGATTTCATCGGCGTGCCCACCGGAGCCGACCTCAGCGGAACCGACGGTTACTCTTCTCTCTTCGTGGAAGGGTATGCTCCTTATACCTATTATCTGTACGAGCAGCTCTACCTCTTCGACAAACCGGTCCTCAACGGCCTTATCGACCGCAACACCTCCGGGGCAATCACCGAAGACGACCGCTACAACACCGGAAAGAGCAATACCCCCAAGGCGTTCTACGGCATCAATACCAATCTCAGCTACAAGAACTGGGATCTCTCGGTCAACGCCCACGGCCAGTGGGGCAACTACCTCATCAACGGTACGTGGATAGGGTTCGCCACCGCTTACAGCGACGACTACGGAAAGGGCTTCCTCAACAACATAAGCAAGCAGTATGCGGTTGACGGCTGGACGGCTCCCCTGTCCACCGAAGCCCACTATTCCGACATGTTCATCGAGAATGCCGCTTTCTTCAAGGTTGACGACATAAATCTCGGTTATACCTTCCGCGACCTGCGCTGGGCAAAGCAGATACGTCTCGCAGCTTCGGTGCAGAACGTCCTCACGCTTACGAAATATACCGGAATCGATCCCGAAATCAGCAATGCCGACGGCGTTGACGGAGCTATCCTTCCCCGTCCGAGGCTCTATACGCTGCGTGTCAACATCAACTTCTAATTGGAGGACAGAGTCATGAAAAAATATACGACAATACTTGCAATCGCAATCCTTTCACTCTTCGTTTCATGTGTGAAAGACCTTGATACCCTTCCTCTCAACGAGACCGACTTCACTTCCGAGAAGGCATACGAGAATGCGGAGAGCTATCTGCAGGGCCTTGCCTACATCAATGCCTACTGGGCTTTCGTGAGCCAGAACGACGCCGGTTCATCCGATATAGAGGTGGAAAATGCGGGCCAGAGCGAACTCTGCCGTCAGTACATGATACTCAATGAACTCACCACCGACGAACTCAAGACATGGTGGGGAGACGGCTACAGCAATCCTCTCCAGTATCACAGCTGGTCGGACGCCCCCAACAATGCAATGGTTGCGGTCTATACCCGCTGCATGAAGGGAATAGCCCTCGTAAACGAGTTCCTCCTGCAGACGACCGATGCCAAGTTGGAAGCCCGCGGCCACTCCTCCCACAAGGCGGAAGTTGCGGGATACAGGGCCGAAGCCCGTTTCCACAGGGCGATGTTCTACTATCTCATGATGGATTTCTTCGGCAATCCGCCGTTTGCCCTTGAAGAGAATATCGGCGGCGCCGTCCCTAAGCAGATAAAGAGGGCGGACCTTTACGAATGGATAGAGGGTCAGCTCCTCGACCTGGTGGCCGACGGTTCCGACATGCCTTCCTATGGCGCGGTTCCCTATCCGCGTCCGACCAAGGGCTCTGCGATGGCGCTCCTTGCAAGGATGTACCTCAACGCCGAAGTCTATACCGGAACCCCGCAATGGCAGAAAGCCAAGGATGCAGCCGATGCGGTGTGCAAGATGGGATACCGCATCCACGACAACTACCAGGAACTCTTCCTCGAGGACAACACCACCAACGGGGCCGCCGAGGAGATGATTTTCGCCATAGAATACGACAGGGACCACGCACAGAGCTGGGGCGGAACCACCCACCTTTGCTCGGGAGCCTTCGGGGATAATCTTTCGAAGGGCCTGCCCAAGGCGCTGGGACTTACAGGCGTAACCGCCATGCATCCCGACACTTGGGACGGATATCATATTCCGGACGACCTGGTTGCCCGTTTCGAACTCCAGGGCGTTACCTGGGGCGGCGGGGACGGAACTTTCGGCTACGACCGCGCCAGTTCCGACAAGCGCGCATTTTTCTACAACGGCAATCAGACCCAGGATTTCGGAACGAATGAGAATACTTCCGGCGGCTGGCTCTGCTGGAAATGGGTCAACATGGATTCGGAAGGCAACATCCGCAACTCCGAAACCGTCAACTTCAAATTCTCTTCCGCCGATTTCCCGGTATTCCGTCTGGCAGAAATGTATCTCATTTATGCTGAAGCCGACGCACGCCTTAACGGCGGAACCGTCACGGACCCGGTTGCCATAGCGCGCATAAAGGAACTCCGCGACCGTGCCGGAGTGGCGACTCCCGCGAGCATGGACCTTGACTGGCTGCTCGACGAGCGCGTCCGTGAGCTCCTCTGGGAAGGTCACCGCAGGGTGGACCTCATCCGTTACGGCTATTTCACATCCGCATCGTTCCCCTGGACCTACAAGGGCGGAGTGAAGGAAGGCAATGTGGAACTTGATTCATACAGGACCATCTTCCCCATTATTCCCAGCGATCTCATAGCAAATCCCAACCTTACTCAGAATGAGGGTTACAAACAATAAACAACACTAAAAACCAAAAAACAATGAAAAAGTTTTTCTATTCGCTAATGATTGTCCTCGCAGGTCTGTCAGTGTATTCCTGCAAGGACGACTCCAAGGAGACCGGCGGTAAGGGTGCACAGGGCACCGCTCCCGTTCTCGGTGAAATCCAGGGTGCCGTGCTCGACGCAGCCGGCGCCGACATCACCACCACCTACGAAGCCGCAGACTTCGGCCAGAGCGGCATCATCATCAACTATGCCCTCTTCGTGGACAAATCCGGCAACAAGATGGCCGGTAAGCAGCAGGTCACCGCAACCATCGGTGAAGGCCGCATTGCGATGACCCAGTCCAACCTCAGCCTTGCCATCCAGAAGCTTGGCATCGAGGTGGGCGAAGAAGCCGAAGTGGACCTTGCGCTTTATGCTTATGTGGGTTCTGTCATTAACTCCAGCGCCCTCGTGTCCAATTATGTCACCGCCACCTTCACTCCCTGCGCCGCCGACATCGACGACAACGCCACCTACGACCGCCTCTACATCATCGGAGCCCTCAACGGATGGAACTGGGACAAGGCCCAGGAGCAGAACGACTTCATCTATGACTATGGCGAGGACGGCATCTACAGCGGTCTCGTCTATTACCGCGCCCAGACCAACAACATCTTCAAGATCGCCTATCCTCTCACTGACGCCTCCGGCGCTCTCCAGTGGGATGACAAGGCCAACTACGGAACTCTCGACGGCGCTGTCCTGACTCCGGAAGAGTATCCTGTCCAGCTTCGCTGCGACGGCGGTTCCGGCAACATCGACGCCTTTGCATACAACTTCTATGTAATGCAGTTCGACCGTAACGAGCTTACCCTCACCGTCCGTGAAGGCCACAACTGGGAAGCCGACGTGCCCTTCCGCTTCGACTATCTGTATCTGTGCGGAGTAGGCGGAGACTGGACCGAATTCAAGGAAGAATTCGAAATGAAGTACATCCCCTCAAAGCACAAATTCTGCATTGACGTGGAGACGGCTGCGGAAAGTGAGTTCAAGTTCCTTGCCGACGGTGCATTCGCCAACAACTGGTATCTCGCATGGGGACAGGACGAAAGCGGAGCCCTCAAGGTTGACGGCGCCAACATCAAACTCCCCGCAGGCAAGAACAGGGTTTATTTCGACATCAACAGGAACAGCTATTCCATCGAACCCAGCACCTACGGAACCGATGAAGGCCAGATTGAGGTCCTCGAGCGCGAACGTAATGTGGAGCGTCCCAAGAAGTACTATCTGCGCGGCAGCATGTACGGTGACGCCGAGTGGGCGAACGGTCTTGAGATGTCCGCAAATGAAGACAATACAGTCTATTCTTACGACGGCCTTGAGGTTTCTGCCGAAGATATGTTCAAGATTGTCATCGACAACAACTGGGCTTCCGGCAGCTTCGGCGCTGCAAGCGAAGAGCCCATCACTCTCGGCACCGCATTCGCGGCCGTGAAGGACGGTAAGAACATCAAGGTCGGCAAGGCCTGCGGCGTTGACGTAGTGTTCAATGTTACCGATGGTGAGATTACCGTTACCGAGTCTAAGAGCCAGGCTTGGACCGTCATCGGAATGATTGGCGATTCCGCATGGGACGCCGACTTCGCCATGAGCGAAAAGGACGGTGTATGGACCAGCGAATCCCTTGAGATCAAGGGTGATTTCAAGATCCGCAAGAACGGCGCTTGGAGCCAGAACCGCGGTGTGGCGACAGGAGCTACCGTTACCGTGGGTACTCCTTTCGATGCAGAACGCAACGGCGGCAACATCACCGGCATCACCGGCAGCCATGTCGTGGTTTACGATTCTGTAAAAGACCAGATAACCATTAAATAACCTAAACTTTTTTCCGATGTGCCCGGTTCCATTCCGGTCCGGGCACATCTTTTTTAATAATATGAAACCGGCACGTTTGTTTTATTCTGCCGCTCTGGCGGCGCTGCTCCTGCTCTCCTGCGGAAAGGCGGGCGGAGTCTCTTCGGGGGAGGATGATTCTTCCGGAAAAGAAGGCGGCATCACATATCAGCTGCTGGTGTATTCTTTTGCCGACGCCGCCTTCGGCGACAAGTACGGGGATATCCCCGGGGTTACATCCCGTCTCGACTATATCGAGGCGCTCGGTGCGGGAGCCATCTGGCTCTCTCCAATACATCCATGCGGCTCGTATCATGGTTACGACGTAACCGACTATGCCGCGGTCAACCCCCTTTTCGGAGTTGACGACGATCTCCGGATACTCTGCCGGCAGGCACACGAGAAGGGTATCAAAGTGTATCTGGATTATGTGCTCAACCACACTTCGGTGAAGCATCCCTGGTTTATAAGTGCGAAAACTGACGCGGGAAGCGAGTACCGCGACTATTATATATTCTCGAAAACCCCACGTTCCGACATTGCTTCCGGAAAACTCTCCATGTTTACCGGAGAAGGATATGAAGGATATGATGCGGGGCAGTGGTTCTCCACAGGTGCCGGCGACTACTGGCACAGCCATTTCTGGACAGACATGTTTGCCGACATCAACTACGGTCCTTCCTCCACCTGTGAGAGTTCAGCTCCGTTCAAGGCTGTCTGCAAGGCCGCAGAGCACTGGATCGACCTCGGCATCGACGGGTTCCGCCTGGATGCGGTGAAGCATATCTACCATAACGCTTCCACAGATGAGAATCCTGTTTTCCTGAAGAAGTTCTACGATCACTGCAATGCTTACTACAAATCCTCCGGCCGCAGCGGGGATTTCTATATGGTAGGCGAAAACCTCTCGGAGGCGAATGAAGTGGCCCCGTACTATCAAGGCCTTCCCGCCATGTTCGAATTCAGCTTCTGGTACCGGCTGCAGTGGGCCATCAACAACGGCACCGGAAAGTATTTCGTGAAAGACATCCTCGGATATCAGAAGATGTACGAGAAATACCGCTCCGGCTATATCGAAGCCACCAAGCTGTCGAACCACGACGAAATGCGCACGGCTTCGGTACTCGGCGGGTCCCTCGAAAAGGAAAAGCTGGCGGCATGCGTTCTTCTTACAGCCTCCGGGGAGCCGTATATCTATCAAGGCGAAGAACTCGGCTACCAGGGGACCCAGTCCGGCGGCGATGAATACGTGCGCACCCCAATAATGTGGAAGGCGGACGGTTCCCAGACGGCCACCCGCGCACTCGGAGGGAAAATTGACCGCTCAATGCTGACGGCTTCCATATCGGTGGAGAGCCAGGAGCAGGACGAATCCTCCCTTCTGAACGTTTATCGCAAGTTCGGCGCACTCCGCAACAACTACAGAGCACTTGGAAAACGCGGCTCCATGACTCCGCATCCCGACTATGGGGAATCCTCTCCCGAAGAGCTCAAGGCCGCAGGCGTGTGGTACCGCGAATGTGACGGGCAGAAAATGCTGGTTGTGCATAATTTCGGATCCGACCCCCTTGCCCTTACCTTCGAACATGACAGCCTCGACGAAATGGTCGCATCAAACGGCCACGCCATAGTGGTGCTGGGAAACAACCTGCAGCTCGGCGCATATTCATCTGCAATATTCAAGTTATGAAGATACATAAACTCCTCAGGGCCACAGCCTGCCTTCTTGTGCTTGCGGCCTGCTCGTGCGACAAGAACAATGCATCCTCAGGCTCCGGCTCTTCCAACGAAAAGGAAGAAAGCAGCCTGGCTCCTGCTTTTGCCAAAGGCGCCGACATCAGCTGGGTGACGGAAATGGAGAGCAAGGGATACCGCTTCTACACGGCCTCCGGCAGCAAGAAGGAATGCACCGCCCTTATGAGGGACCTTGGCGTAAATGCGGTGCGCTATCGCGTGTGGGTCGATCCTTCCGACGGATGGTGCAATAAGGAGGATGTCCTTGAGAAGGCGAAGCGGGCGCAGCGGCTCTCCCTCGCCATAATGATAGATTTCCATTATTCGGATTCCTGGGCCGACCCTGCCAAGCAGAACACTCCGTCCGCCTGGGCTTCCATGGGCGTCAATGAAATGGCAGCGGCTCTCTCGAAGCATACAAAGGAAGTTCTTAAACTATTGAAAGACAACGATATCGATGTTTGTTGGGTGCAGGTCGGAAATGAAACCCGCACGGGCATGTGCTGGCCAACAGGAAAGATAAGCTCCGGCGACTGCGCCAACTTTGCGATACTTGCAAATGCCGGATATCAGGCGGTGAAGTCGGTGTATCCCTCCGCTCTCGTGCTCCTGCATCATGACGTGGCCAATGACCTTGGCCGTAACAAATGGTTCTGGGAGCTTGTCACGCAGGCCGGGGTGAAATTCGACATGATAGGCCTGTCCCTGTATCCATCCTACTGGGACAAAAAGCAGAACGCCTATCCCGACTGGAATCCCTACTGCAGCGCCGCTCTGTCCAACTTCAAGACGCTTCACGACACCTACCACAAGCCGGTCATGCTCGTGGAGTTCGGCATGCCTGCAAGCGAACCCGAGAAGGCCCGGGCGGCACTTCAGTACATGATGGACGGCGTAAGCGGATACGACTGGTTCAAGGGTATATTCTACTGGGAACCCGAATCGGAACAGAGCCGCAACGGCTATGCCTACGGAGCCTTCCAGAACGGAAAGGCCACGGCGGCCCTCGAACCCTTTGCAGAATAGTTCCGCTTATGAAGAGACTCTGTTTCGCGGTTCTCGCTTCCATATTGTCGGCCTCTGCCGTGCTGCAGGCCGCCCCGCGCAGCGAGATGCTGCTTCGCGAATGGACCTTCAGGGCCGGTGGAGATGCAGCCGGCACCATCGTGCGCATTCCGCATGACTGGGCCATTTACGGGCCCTTCGACAGGGCCAACGACCTGCAGACCGTCGCCGTGGTGCAGAACGGTGAAACCGAAGCCACCGAAAAGACGGGCCGGAGCGGGGGTCTCCCATGGATGGGAAAAGGAGTGTATGAATGCAGCGTGAATATCGACAAAAGGCCCGGTCGCCGCTGGCAGATTCTTTTTGACGGTGCCATGAGCGAGGCCCATGTGTATGTCAACGGCTCCTTCGCGGGGGAATGGCCATACGGGTATAATTCCTTCAGTTTCGACATTACCGATGCCCTAGTCACCGGGGAAAACGCAATCAGGGTGGAACTTCAGAACCG
Organism: uncultured Bacteroidia bacterium; assembly: GCA_902797435.1. Classification (GTDB taxonomy): domain Bacteria; phylum Bacteroidota; class Bacteroidia; order Bacteroidales; family UBA932; genus Cryptobacteroides. The sequence continues at coordinate 2,637 of CADBSV010000047.1, read as the reverse complement.
TGAAAAGTCGTCGCGCTGGTATCCCGGGGCGGGCCTTTACCGCAAGGTGAGGCTGCTCGAAACCGATGAAGTCCGGGTGCCCGTGTGGGGTGTATATGTCACAACTCCGAGCGTATCGGAAGAAAGCGCCGTCGTAACTGTAAAGACAACGCTGGAAGGCCTTCCTGAAGGGGAGGTGGTGACTCTCGAGACAGTGATTTCAGACGCCTGCGGCAAAGAAGTGGCAAGGCGTGAAGATACCCGCAAACTCTATTCCGACCTTTCGGTGACTCAGCAGTTCGCCCTTGACGGACCCTCGCTCTGGAGTCCTGAATCCCCGCAGCTTTATACTGCCCGCACCCTGGTCAAGACGGGAGGGCACATCCATACCGACTGGAACGTAGCCAAATGGCGCAACAGGATTACCGTCTATCCCGGAGCGGACGTGAGGGACAGCGTCGTCACGCGCTTCGGCATACGGAGCATCGAGCTTCGTCCCGAGCAGGGCTTCTTCCTCAACGGAAAAAGGACCATGCTCAAGGGCGTATGCCTGCATCACGACCTGGGACCCCTCGGGGCGGCGGTAAACCGTTCTGCCATCGCTCATCAGCTCACCATGCTCAAGGATATGGGCTGCAATGCCATACGCACTTCGCACAACATGCCTGCGGAGGAGCTCGTGGAACTCTGTGACGAAATGGGTTTCATGATGATGATAGAGCCCTTTGACGAATGGGACAAGTCAAAATGCGAAAACGGCTATCACCGCTTCTGGAACGAGTGGGCCGAAAAGGATATGGTGAACATGCTGCGGCACTATCGCAGCAATCCTTCCGTAGTGATGTGGAGCATAGGCAACGAGGTTCCCTCGCAATGGGGCCGTGAAGGCGCCTCTACCGCGCGGTGGCTCGTCTCCATCTGCCACCGGGAAGATCCCACACGGCCCGTCACCTGCGGCATGGACCAGTTCGACGGGGTGCTTTCCGACGGTTTCGCGGCAGCCCTCGACATTCCCGGATTCAATTACAAGCCGGACCGTTATCTCCAGGCCAGGGAACTGCTCCCGCAAGGGCTGATTCTCGGAAGCGAGACGGCCTCCACCGTGAGCAGCAGGGGAGTGTATCATTTCCCCGTGAAGAAAGGAATGGATCTCCTGCATCCCGACCATCAGAGTTCCTCCTACGACCTCGAATACTGTACTTGGTCCAATATTCCCGACGAGGACTTTGCCGCCGACGAAGACTATCCGTGGATGGCCGGGCAGTTCGTCTGGACCGGGTTCGATTATCTCGGAGAGCCGTCCCCTTACGATACGGATGCCTGGCCGAGCCACTCTTCGGTTTTCGGGATAATCGATCTCGCCTCCCTGCCTAAGGACAGGTTCTACCTTTACAGGAGCGTCTGGAACACTTCCGAACCCACGCTTCACGTGCTTCCGCACTGGACCTGGCCCGGGCGCGAAGGCAAGGTGACCCCGGTGTTCGTCTATACGTCTTATCCTTCGGCGGAACTCTTTGTGAACGGGGTCTCGAAAGGACGCCGCAGTTTCAGCCGTTCTTCCCTTCTGGAGAGGCATCGCCTCATGTGGGAAGATGTCGTCTATGAGCCGGGCGAACTGAAGGTGGTGGCCTATGATTCTGCCGGAGCTCCCGTCGGGAGCCGGACGGTTCGCACCGCCGGGCGGCCCTATGCCCTGAGGTGCTGCTCTTCTTCGGAGAAGCTTGGCGCAGACGGTTCCGACCTTGCGTATATAACGGTTACCGTGGTTGACAAAGAAGGAAACCCCGTCCCGGCGGCAGACAATCTGGTGAACATCAAGGTTTCCGGAGCCGGGAGCTTCGAGGCCGTGGCCAACGGGGATCCCACCTGCCTTGAGAGTTTCCGGCAGCCGGAGATGCATCTTTTCAGCGGAGCGCTCACCTTCATTGTCCGTGCGGGCGAGGTTGAAGGAACCGTGGATTATACGGTGACCGCCCGCGGGCTCAGGAAAACTTCAGGAAAAATCAAAGTAAGAAAGATATGAACTACAGGCTTTTGCTTGCCGCAGCCGCGGCGCTTTCACTTGCACTCAGCTGCAGTCCGGTGAAAAAAAGCGTCCATCCCGAGTGGATGTACGACAGCGTGGTTTACGAGGTAAACGTGCGTCAGTTCAGCCAGGAAGGCACCTTCAAGGGCGTAGAGGACCAGCTTCCGCGCCTTAAGGACCTTGGCGTGGATATCCTCTGGCTTATGCCGATAAACAAAATAGGGGTCGAAGGACGCAAGGGTACCCTGGGAAGTTACTACGCCATTTCCGACTACAAGGAGGTGAACCCCGAATTCGGAACCATGCAGGATTTCGACCGCCTGCTCTCCGCCGCCCATGACATGGGGTTCCGCGTAATCCTCGACTGGGTTGCCAACCAGACGGCTCCGGACCATGTGTGGATGAGTTCCAAGCCGGAGAGTTTCTACGAACGCGACTCCCTTGGGAACGCCGTCTGGGAGTATGACTGGACCGATACCCGCAGCCTCAATTATGAGAACCGCGAAGTGTGGTATGCCCAGGAGGACGCCATGCGCTTCTGGCTCGACCGCGGGGTGGACGGTTTCCGCTGTGACGCCGCCGGGGAGATGCCGACACGGACGTGGCAGTATCTGGTTCCCAGGCTCAGGCGT
>CADBSV010000046.1 GCA_902797435.1 uncultured Bacteroidia bacterium | reverse complement strand
AGATTCGAACTCCTGACCTCCTGCATGCCATGCAGGCGCTCTACCAACTGAGCTATACCCCCGATTTGGGACTGCAAATATACAACATTTTTTGAAAATACAAACTATTCGCGTTCCATTTCTCGACGAATGTCTTTTTCCTTGATGCTTTGCCGTTTATCATACTCTTTCTTACCCTTTGCCAGGGCGATGTGGAGTTTTGCAAAGCCATTTGCCGCAATATACAGCCGGACGGCCACGATTGTGAGCCCTTTCTGCTTTACAGCCTGCGCAAGATGACGTAGTTCCCTGCGCGTAAGAAGCAGTTTACGGTCGCGCATGGGTTCGTGACCATTCCAGCTTCCCCAGAAATATGTAGCCACGTTCATTCCCTTTACGAACAGCTCGCTGCCCGAAAAATAGCAGTAAGCATCCTGCAGGGAGGCCTTGCCAAGGCGGATGGACTTTATCTCGGTGCCGACAAGCACAATGCCGGCATCGTACTCCTCGAGAAACTCATAGTCGAACGAAGCCCGCTTGTTGCGTATCTGTATTCCCTTATCCTTTGCCATGGGGCTGCAAATTTAAGAAAAATATCTAACTTTGAGGTCCATGCCCAAGATGAGGAAAACATTGCCTGCAGAATTGCCTGAAGCCGAGATTCTGAGCCTCGGGGCCATTGCCGCGGAATGCCGCTCCGGGAAGATAGAAATGATATGTGTTCTCGGTCCGACGGCTTCCGGGAAAACCAGGTATGCGGTGGATCTTGCCAAGCGGCTCAAGGACTATGGGATCAACTGCGAAATCCTTTCCGCCGATTCGCGCCAGGTGTATCGCGGCATGGACATAGGCACCGGAAAAGACCTCGAAGAATACGCCGGCATCCCCTACCATCTCATCGACATAGCCGACCCCGGCACTCAGTACAACGTCCATCGTTTCTGTGAAGATTTCCATCTTGCCGTATCCGGAGTCCGTGCACGCGGGGCCTTCCCCATTTTGTGCGGCGGCACCGGCCTGTATATCAGCGCTGTCACCGGAGGGTACGATTTTACCGGAAAAACCCCGCTTTCCGCTCCCAAGGAAGGCGGCGCCGGTGTTTTCTATATCGGCACTCTGGTTTCGCGGGAAGAGAGAAACCGCCGGATAGACGCAAGGCTGCGCGCCCGCCTTGAAAACGGCCTGGTGGAAGAAGTGAAAGGCCTTCTGGACGGAAGCAGCCCCGCCTGCCGGGACTGCGGTCCGGTTCCTGCAGAAGTGCTGCTCTCATACGGACTCGAGTACAAGTTCGTTACCCGGTTCATCTTGGGAGAATTGAGCTGCGAAGAACTGTTTGACAAGCTTTCCACAGCCATCCATCAGTTCGCCAAGCGCCAGATGACATGGTTCCGCGGGATGGAGCGCAGCGGAATACTCATCCACTGGGTGAGAGTATAAAAATATTTTTTTATCTTTGCAGTCCCGTTATGCGGCCCGGCCCGCATGACGCGCACCGGGGGTATAGCTCAGTTGGTAGAGCGATAGGTTCGCAATCTATAGGTCAGGGGTTCGAATCCCCTTATCTCCACAAACAGAAAGGAGTCTGTCTCAGGGCAGGCTCCTTTTGCATATATTGGCTCCGCGCCAGGAATCTCTACAGCTTGAATTCCTTAAGTGGCTTGTAGCCAAGTTCGGCCATGAGGGAATCCCAATTCCCTGGGAGTTCTATCTCGGCTGTCGCATAACCGCCTCCGGGCATGGTCTGCACTTTGTTGCGGGCGGCGTCGGCGAGTTTGCATGTTTCGTCGCAGACAATGCGCTGAGCATAGGCACCAGTGCAAAGCAGCAGCGCCGAGCAGGAGACTGCAAGGGCTGCCGCAAAAAACTTTGCCGGATGTGGCATGGTTCCGGTAATTCATATTTGATAGAATCCTACTTTCTTATAGACTTTGCGCAGGGTCTTCCCCGCAACGTAAGAGGCCGCTTCGGCGCCCTTGAGGTAAACATCGTTGAGGTAGGCTTTGTCCTTCATGAGCCTTTCAGCCTCTTCCCGTATGGGACGGAGGGCTTCCACTACAGCCTCCCCGACGGCCGGTTTGAACACTCCGTATCCCTGCCCGGCGAATTCCGCCTCTATGGCGGCCATGTCCTTGCCGGTGAGGGTGGAATAGATATTCATGAGGTTGGCGACTCCCGGCTTGGCTTCTTTGTCATATCGCACGCAATTCTCCCTGTCGGAATCGGTGACGGCGCGCTTGAACTTCCGGCGGATATCGTCGGGGGAGTCCATCAGGAACACGCATCCGTCGGGAACCGACTTGCTCATCTTCGCGTCCGGGGTGGTGAGCCCGTAGATACGGGCGCCCGTCTTTGCGATGAGCGGCTCCGGCACCTTGAACACGTCGCCGTAAATGCCGTTGAAGCGGTGGGCTATGTCGCGGCAAATCTCCACATGCTGCTTCTGGTCTTCCCCCACCGGCACGTAGTCGGGCTGATAGAGGAGGATGTCGGCTGCCATCAGCACCGGATACGTGAAGAGACCGGCGTTGATGTTGTCGGAATACTTGGCCGACTTGTCCTTGAACTGCGTCATGCGTGAAAGTTCGCCGAACATGGTGTAGCATGAAAGCACCCAAGCGAGCTGGCTGTGAGCCGGCACCATGGACTGGAGGAAGAGCACGTTCTTTTCGGGGTCGAGCCCGCAGGCGATATACTGCGCCAGCTGGTTTAGAGACCTCTTGCGAAGCTCCGCAGGATCCTGCCTCACCGTGATGGTATGCAGGTCGGCCATGAAATAAAAACATTCATAGTCGTTCACCCTGTCAGCCCAGTTCTTGATGGCGCCAAGGTAATTGCCAAGATGCAGGTCTCCGCTGGGCTGTATGCCCGAGAGCATCCTTTTTTTCTGCAGCTCTTCCATCTCTTATTCGACAGTTACGGGAATCTCGAGACGGATGTCTTCGGAAGATGCTCCGATGAGGATGCGATACTTTCCTGGATCGAGCTTCCATCCGTGGGAAGCCTCGTCGTAATAGCTGAAAGCATCCGGACCAAGATGCATGGTGAACTGTGCTCCTGCGCCTTTCGCAATGAGCTTTTTATCGTATCCCTTGAGTTCCCTGGCGGGCCTCATTACCGAAGGATTCTCCGGGGCTACATACACCTGGGCCACTTCCTTTGCATCGGCCTTGCCGGTATTCCTTACGGTGAAAGTGACGTCGAATCCGTCTCCAGCCTTGACGGCGGCGCCGTCCGAATACTCAAAACTGGTGTAGGTGAGTCCGTAACCGAAGGCATAGAGGGGCTTGACTCCGAAATGCTCCACACCGCGGTATCCGAGGAAGATTCCCTCACGGTATTCTGTCATATGGTAGCGGTCGCGGTTGTCTTCGGGATGGAGGGCGTTGGAACCGTACCACTTCTGGGCGGGGTTGGCGTTCTGGGAGCCCCACCATGTGAACGGCAGCCTCCCGGAAGGAGAAACCTTGCCGCTGATAATGGCCGCAAGGGCATTGCCGCCTTCCTGGCCGGGATACCATCCGAGGAGGATGGCCTTGACCTTGTCGGCCCACGGCATTGCAAGCTCGCCACCGGAGTTGACTACGACTATGACGTTTTCGTTATAGGAGGCGACGGTGTTCACCAGGTCGTTCTGGTAGGAGTCGAGACCGTACTTGCGGTCCTTGCCTTCCTTTTCGGTATCCTTGTTGAATCCGATTGCCACTATGACGGCTGACGCTTTCTTGAGCTTTTCGGGATCCGGGCTGCCCAGAAGTGTTACCGGGTACTGCTTTCCGAGTTTCGAGAGACCTTCGTAAGGAGTGATTCCCTTGCCGTCTTCGGGGTTCACCCATCCGGAGCCGCCACCGCAAACGATTACGTTTGCATTGGGGCCGATGAGGGCTATCCTGCTGCCTTTCTTCAGAGGCAGGATGCCGCCTTCGTTTTTGAGGAGGACGGGCCCTTCGAGAGCGAGTTCATAGGCGCTCTTCTGTGCTGTGGCCCTGTCTTCTGCAGACGGGTCGGCAGCGAGGGAATTGTCCAGGAAACCGTAGGCTATGAAGCTCTGCAGAAGGTGGGTGCACTGGCGGTCGAGATCGTCCTCCGTGACCACTCCGCTTGCAAGCAGTTCCTTGATTTTTTCGGGCTTGGCGACATAGGCGGAAGGCATTTCAATGTCAACTCCGCCTTTCATGAAACCGATGGGACTGTAGGTCGATCTCCAGTCTGTCATGACTATTCCGTCGAAACCCCATTTCTGGCGCAGGGTGGCTGTGACGAGGTCGTAATTCTCAGCCGCATGGGTGCCGTTGACAAGATTGTAGCTGGTCATGACGGCTGCCACGTCACCCTTTTTCACCGCCTTCAGGAAGGTGGGGAAATAGATTTCGTTCATGGTGCGCTCGTCGGCGTTGGAACTGACCCCGTGACGGTCGTATTCCTGCTGGTTGAGCGCGAAATGCTTGATGGTGGACATGACGCCCTCGTTCTGCATGGCAGTGATGTATGCCAGAGCCGTCTCGCCTGCAAGATAGGGATCTTCTCCGTAGTATTCGAAATTGCGGCCGCAGAGAGCGCTTCGGTAGATGTTGACTCCCGGGCCGAGCATTATCTGGATGCCTGCGGCCTTGGCGGCGCGCCCGATGCCTGCTCCCATGCCGGCCACGGCTTCGCGGTTCCAGCTGGCCGCTGCCGAAAGCCCGCAAGGATAGAAAGTGCTGACTATATTGCGGGAACCGATATTCCTCACGCCCTGCGGGCCGTCTGCCATACGTATCGACGGGATGCCGAGACGGGGAATGGCCTGGGTGCAGAAGCCGTCAACCTTGCCGGAGATGAAGCTGATTTTCTCTTCGACGGTCATCTGGGAAACAAGCTTCGCGGCGCGCTCTTTGTCGGCCTGAGTGATTCGGGGACTTGCATACATTCCGGCGGATACCGCCAGGACTGAGCAGAGAACAATGATTCGTTTTAGCATATAAATAGGATTAGATTATGCAATGTAAGAAAAAAAATCCAGGATTCCGTCGGTGTCGCCGGCATCAAAGGACTTCTGCTCCCCGGAAGCGAGGTTCTTTATGTTGACCTTGCCCTCGGCGGCCTCGGAAGAGCCGCAGATGCTGATGAACGGGATTCCCTTGCGGGCTGCATAGTCGAACTGCTTCTTGAGCTTGCCGCTCTCGGGGTACACTTCCGTGCAAACTCCTTTGGCTCGGAGTGCGGAGGCGATGGGAAGCACGTATGCGGCAGATTCCGCATCCATGTTGGCAAACAGCAGGGTGGCTGAGGAAGAGAGGCCCGAGGGGAATTTCCCCAGACCTTCGAGAACGTCGTAAATGCGGTCGGCCCCGAAACTGATGCCCACTCCGGACATGTCCTTGAGCCCGAAGATTCCGGTGAGGTTGTCGTAGCGTCCGCCTCCGGAAATGCTTCCTATCTGCCAGTCGAGGGCCTTTACCTCGAAGATGGCACCTGTATAATAGTTGAGGCCGCGGGCAAGGGAGAGATCCATTTCCACGGGAAGCGTAACCCCGGCGGAAGCGATGAATCCGAAGAGCTCCTCCAGCTCGTCAAGCCCCCGAAGGCCTGTTTCCGACCCTGAGAGCACCCTGCGCATCGCAGAAATCTTTTCCTCAAAGCTGCCCTGTAAAAGGAGAACCGGTTCGAGAACCGCCACAGCTTCCGGGGTGAGCCCCTTCGAGAGCATCTCCTCCTTTACGGCATCGAGCCCTATCTTGTCGAGTTTGTCGATGGCTACCGTTATGTCCACAACCCTTTCGGGGAAGCCGCACGCCTCCGCCAGGCCGGTGAGCACCTTGCGGTTGTTCACCTTGAGAACCACGCGGATATCGAGCTTCCTGAAAACCTCTTCCACCATCTGCACGAGTTCCAGTTCAAGCATCTGGCTGCGGCTGCCGATGGCGTCCACGTCGCACTGGTAGAATTCGCGGTAACGGCCTTTCTGGGGCCTGTCCGCACGCCAGACCGGCTGTATCTGGAAACGCTTGAAGGGGAACGAAAGCTCTCCCTGATGCTGAACGACGAACCGAGCGAAAGGTACGGTGAGGTCGTAGCGGAGGCCTTTTTCACAAAGGGCGGAAGAGAGGGCTGCGCTGCGCCAGGACCCGTCTTCGGTGCGGAACGAGCCGAAATCAACTCCTGAGAAAGGATCGCCCGAGTTGAGCACCCTGAACAGGAGTTTGTCTCCCTCTTCTCCGTATTTGCCCAGAAGAGTCGAAAGGTTCTCCATTGCGGGAGTCTCAATCTGCGCATAGCCGAATGAACGGAAAACGCCCTTGATGGTTTCGAATATATAATTGCGCCGGGCCATCTGCTCGGGATTGAAGTCCCTGGTGCCCTTTGGAATGCCTGGTTTCTGACTCATAACTGCAAATTTACTAACTTTATGGGAAAACCGCCACTTCCCGCAGGGCAATATTCAGTTTTTTACCCGCCCGGGCAGAATCAGCGAATGCAGGGATGCGGCATAATTCCCGCCCACGGGGAGAACTACGGCGGGAAGATACAGCGTGTCGTGTACAATGAAGAGAATCAGAAACGGCAGCAGCTGCTTCCACATAAGCAGGATCTCTTTTTTCCGGAGACTGTCCATAACTGCAAAAATAATCATTTTCCCCGAGCCGCTGGCATATACTCACCCCCCCCCTCCCTATTCAACATCCTCTCTTCGCTGATGTCTGTCCGGTCACGCCGACAGGCCGGGAAAGTGACATTCAATAAAACTACCCCTTCCGATATTCTGTTGGGGTAAGTCCTGTATGAGCCTTGAAAAATTTATAAAAGACTGACTGACTGGGGAAATGCAAGGCATAGGTAATCTCCTTGACTGCCATGTCGGAGTACTTGAGCATATTCTTGGCTTCCAGAATCACGAAGGCGTCAATCCAGTCGGGAGCGCTCCGTCCACTGGATTGTTTGACCAGTTTTGAAAGGTACTTTGGCGTCAGGCAAAGTTTATCGGCATAAAAATCCATGCCGCGCTCGGAGTTATGGAACTCGGTCACAAGCGCCATGAAGCGCTCGAAAATCCTGTTCACCCGGGCCGCTGACCGGCTTTCCTTAAGATTCGCATCGGAGAGTTGCCGTGTCCAAACATCTATGGTGACATAAGTGAAGGAGGTAAGCAGAGCCCTCAGGATTTCGCGTTTGTTTTCCCGATTCGACGACACTATCTTTCGGGCCAGATTGAAGTAGTCCTCTGCCATTGTGAGATCCGAATCCTGCAGAGTGATGCAGGGATTGTTCCAGAATCGGATGCTTTCCTGAAAGACTTTGTTAAAATCATAGCGGATACCGCTCATGAATTCCCTCGAAACCATCACAAAGAGTAGTTCGGCGTCGCCCACGCGCTCTTCGTTAAAAGAGGATAGTTTGATTATATTGCCAGGCACGCTCACAAGCAGAGAGCGTTCCCTGATTTCAAAACTATTCAGGTTAAAGTCTATGGAGAAATGGCCTTTCTTGAGAAAAAAGATAATATAACCGTCAAAACGGACGGGATATTTCAGCATTTTCAGCAAGGCTTCGCTCTTTTCTACGCGCTTGCCGCGTACTTCTCCCATAATCAAATCCTGCCCAAGCGCATACTCGTCAACAATCGGCGATAATGACCGTATTCGCCGGATATCAATAGTCTGAAGATTATTGTCGCCCATGAAACAAATATATACAATTGTCGACGAATTTGCAATTATTCTTAAATTTCTACCAAAAGAACAATATCTGGTCTGATAATACTCCAAATTACACTAAACAGGCAACGTTTTTGCTAAATAAAGTGCGATATGACAAAAATGAAAAAGATTGTTTGGACAGGTGTGATGCTGCTTTGCGGCGTCTGCCTGAAAGCGCAGACCGCCAATTACTACGATGGAAAGCCCATATGCCTGGAAGAATGCCGACAGATGGCACTTCGGCAAAGTAAAGCGCTTGACCAGGCCAGGATTAAAGAAGAGATGGCCGGATATGACCGAAAAATTGCCATGGCCAATTATTTCCCGAAGATTAGTGCCACCGGCGCATATTTGTATAACAACCGGGATGTCAAGCTCATAAACGACGAGCAGTCGGAGCGTCTCCGAAATGCCGGAACAACTCTTGACAATGATATCTGGGAAGCCATAAACATGCGCGTGGATAAGATGGAGTCGGGAAGAATGAAAGAACTTGGCCGCTCCCTGCTTGACATGTTAAGAAACTCCCCTGACAAAATAGACATCGCTGCTCCCGTAAACGCAATCGGCGAAGAAATTGACGCCAGCCTGCATCCGGACCTTCATAATATATGGGCCGGTGCAGTAACAGTGGAACAGCCCATCTTCGTCGGCGGCAAAATCATTTACAGCAATCAGATGGCGTCCCTTGCGCAGCAATTGGCCCGGTCACAGTACGACATGGAGGAGGCCGACATCCTTCTGGATGTGGACCAGGCATACTGGCAGATTATCTCCATATCGGAAAAGAAAAAACTTGCTCAAAGCTACGCAGAACTCCTCTCCCATATGCTGGAAGATGCAGATGCCGCTATATCGGCAGGAGTATCGACTCAGTCAGATGCGCTGCAGGTAAAGGTGAAAGCCAACGAAGCCGCAATGTTGCTGACAAAGGCGACCAACGGCCTTGCATTGGCAAAAATGCTCCTCTGTCAGAAGATTGGCCTTCCGCTGAACAGCGATATTATTCTTGCCGATGAAGACCTTGACACGATTCCGGAACCGGCTACCCCTGTCCAGACAAGTATGGAAGAAATATACGCTGCTCGCCCTGAAACCCGCAGCCTGGCGCTCGCATCCCAGATATACGATTGCAAAGCCAAGATTACCCGCGCCGACATGATGCCGACCGTGGCTCTTATAGGAGCATATACCATCACAAATCCCAACACCTTCAATGGATTTCAGACCTCTTGGCAAGGAGGGAACCTCAGTGCCGGAGTTCTTTTACGCATTCCTATTTTCCACGGCGGCGAAAACCTGCTGAAATATCAGAAAGCCAAGGCTGAAGCAAGACAGTATACCGACCGGCTTGACAATGCCCGTGAAATGATAGAACTACAGGTAAGCCAGCAGCGAAAACTGTTTGCCGAAGCCAGGCAAAAGTTAGAAATGGCCGATTCCAATCTTGACAGCGCCGAAGAGAACCTTCGCAGCGCCAGGGTCGGATATGAAGCAGGCGTAATTCCAACGAACACCGTTCTCGCCGCCCATACCGCCTGGCTCAGCGCCCACAGCGAATTCATCGACGCCGGCATTCAGCTGCAAATGTGCGCATCCAGCCTCAGGAAAGCAGAAGGACAATATGGTTCAAACAATTGATACAGAATATGAAATCACAGAAATATAATCTCCTCATAGGCGTTGCAGCCTTGATTGCAATATTGATTGTAATATCCATAACAGGATACATCGTTTCGCGTCCTCAACCCATCGTCATCCAGGGTGAGGCCGAAGCGGCAGAATACCGCATCTCAGGAAAGGTTCCGGGCCGAATCGAAGAGTTCAGGGGCACAGAAGGCCAGATGGTACACAAGGGTGACACTCTGGTGATTATCGACTCTCCTGAAATCAAATCCAAAATTGCTGAAGCAAAAGCCGCAAAGGCAGCCGCCACTGCGCAGAAGGACAAAGCCATGCACGGAGCACAGAAAGAACAGATTACAGGAGCCTACGAACTATGGCAGAAGGCTCTTGTGGGGCAGGAAGTTATGCGTAAATCCTTCGAGCGCATAAAAAAACTTCATGAGCAGAAAGTCGTCTCCGACCAAAAATATGATGAGGTCGAAGCCCAGTACAAGGCCGCAGTAGCCACGGCCAGAGCCGCACATACCCAGTACGCAATGGCCGTAAAAGGCGCACGGCAGGAAGACAAGGACGCTGCCATCGCGCTTGTAGAACGCGCAAACGCCGCCGTAGAGCTTGTTAATTCCTACAAAGACGAGATCCGCCTCACCTCCCCTGCCGACGGCATGATATCCGACATCTATCCCAAAGTTGGCGAACTGGTTGGCCAGGGAGCTCCCATCATGACAATCCTGGATATCTCCGATATGTGGTTTAGCTTCAACATTCGCGAGGACAGGCTCAACAACATGCAGAGCGGCGATAAACTTTCGCTCACTGTTCCTGCTTTAGGAAACCGCCGCATAACCGCTACGGTCTATTACCTGGCCGCCAGGGAATCATACGCAACCTGGAAAGCGAGCAGGGAGATAGGAGAATTCGACACACGCACCTTCGAAGTACGCGCCCGGCCTGACTATCAGGTAGAGGGACTGCGTCCCGGGATGAGTGTAATCATGAATGTGAGCGAATGATGAAAACGCTTTGGAATGTTATCCGGAGGGAACTTCTCATCATCCGGAAGCGTCCGGTTTATTTGCTCGCATCGGTGGGAGTGCTGCTTGTCAACATGGTCTTCTACCTGAGCTTCTTCAAGGACGGTCTGCCGCACGATCTGCCAATCGGCGTAGTTGACGAAGACCACAGTTCCACTTCCCGCAATTTTGCAGCCCAGCTGGATGCGACTCAACTGGGCAAGGTCATCCATTTCGACGACCTCCACCTTGCAAGGGCTCACATGCAAACCGGCAGGATAAGCGCTTTCGTCGTCCTCCCAAAGGGTTTCAATGCCGATATTCAGGCTGGCAGACAGCCACACATCGGCTATTACGTGAATTCCCTGTATTTCGTGGGCGGAGCTCTGGCCTACAAAGATATACTTACCATGGTGAACCTCACAAACGGTGCGGTACAAAGGGAGGTGCTCAGGGCAAAAGGCGTGAACGAGCGAGAAATAATGAACCGCATTCAGCCTATCGTGCTTGACCAGCATCAGATTGGGAACCCCACCACCAACTACGGAGTTTACCTGAACGGCGTCATCCTCCCCGGCGTTCTTGAAATGATTGTCATCCTCATCACCATCTATGCCGTGGGCTCAGAGCTGAAATATGGCACCTCGCGGCACTTGATGAACACGACGGGAGGCTCCATCGAGATGGCTTTGCTGGGAAAATTGTTCCCGTACAATATTATCTTCACGGTGCTTGGCATCGGCCTGGAACTGCTTCTTTTCCATTGGTTCAAGTATCCGCTCAAAGGCTCCCTATGGTGGATGTTCCTTGACATTCTGCTCCTCGTGAGCGCCTCTGAAGCACTTGGACTTTTTATCATTGAGCTATTCCCGGTACTGCGAATCGCCATCAGTGTAGGGGCCATAATAAGCGTACTGGCTTTTTCACTTTCCGGTTTCTCTCTTCCCGTAGAGGCGATGCCTCCTTATGTACAGGGCTTCAGTGCAATCTTCCCCCTCAGGCACTATTATCTGTTCCACGCCCAAGAGACAATATGGGGAAGCGGATTTGCCGGATGGTGGCAGGAAGTCATTCATCTTCTGTTGTTTATGTTTTTACCTGCCGTACTCATGAAACGGCTCCAGGCAGCCTATGTAAAGCAAGACTATGAAAGGGATTAATTACTTTGGTGAGTGGATAAGAAACTGGTACGACATCTTTGTAAACGAGTTAAAGCTCATTTTCACTGACTCCGGCGTACTCATTATTTTCTTCGTGGGTGGATTGCTTTACCCGGTACTGTACAATCTCATCTACATGAACGGGATGGTGGACGAGATGCCCGTAGCCGTCGTCGACAACTCATCAGGCTCCTACAGCAGACGCTATCTCCAGAAAGTGGACGCTACGCGCGAATGCGAAATCCTATGTTACTGTACGTCACTGGAGGAAGCCCGCGACCTTATGCAGAGGCAGAAAGTACATGGAATAATCCACATCCCGGCCGACTTTGACAAGCGCCTGGTTCAGGGCGAACAGGGCCATATCTCCACTTATGCCGACATGTCCAGTTTCCTGTACTACAAATGCCTCACTATGGGAACCAGCCTCACCATGCTGGACGAAATACACGAGATTCAGACTGAACGCTATACCGCATCGGGAATGGATGCCCAGACCGCATATCAACTGGTCCGGCCCGTACTCTCCGATGAGCAGATACCCTACAACCGGCCCTTCTCGTACACGATATTTTTCATATCGGCAGCCTTGCTGCTTGTGATACAGCAGACCATGTTTTACGGAGGCTCGCTGCTGGCCGGAACGCTCAGGGAACAGAACAGAAGCTT
>CADBSV010000045.1 GCA_902797435.1 uncultured Bacteroidia bacterium | reverse complement strand
GCAAACGCTGTGGTAGCTGCTGCAGCTACGAGAGCGATGGAAAGGATGAATTTCTTCATTGTAAATAAGTTTTAAGTATTGTTTTCTTTTTTTGCGGGTGCAAAGATAATAAAAACTGCGGAAAATTATTCTGCTGCAACTTCTTCGGCGGGAATCGCGGCCTCCGCTTCAGCCTCGGCGGGTGCCTCTGCCTGCGCTTCGAGAGCGGCCTTCTCTGCCGCGGCAGCCTTTTCGGCCTGTTTCTTTTCATGCAGCTTCCATCCGCAGAATGCTCCTGCTGCGAGCACGAGTATGCAGACAAGCCATGTCCAGAAGCGGCGCCTGCGCATCTTTTTCCTTTCTTCGGGATCCACTGCTGTGAGGGCGGGGAACTTCACGAGCGAGGTGAGGGTCTTTCCGAACTTCGGACGCACCAGGGATGCGGCGTTTACGGCCCAGCCGTTGGCGTTGAGCACGGGACCCAGGTCGCGCCTGCGGAGTTTGCGCCAGGCGATGAACATCGACGGGCCGGAAATGAGAAGCATGATGACGGCGATAATCAGCAGGAACTGCCACCACTGCAGGCCTTTGAGAGATGCAGCGATTCCTGCAAGTGCCGCGCCCACAAGGCCGATGGCCATGCCCATGGCTGCGAAAATGCCGGCGAATTTGGCGATGTCGAAAGGCGCTGCGGGAGCCTTGCCGTCGGCTGCGGTATTGGTTGCCGTAGTGAGGCCGGCCATGGACTTCTCGTTCTTTTCGGCGGCCTTCTTGTCGATGCGGTCGTTTATCATGCGGGCAACCTTCTTGTAGGGGCTCCAGAATGCCTGGCGGACCGAAACGGGGTTCTCCACGATACCGGTTACAACGGCAGTGTAATCGTTGCCTTCCCTGTCATAGAAGACGGCGTTCTTGCCGGTGCGGAGGCCGTCCACGTCGCCGTCGGTGAGCACTGCCGCTATATTGAAGCTCTTGCCGAGCTTTTCGCTCTTACATGCGCAGTAAAGGATGTACATGCCGCTCAGGGATGCTATTTCGGGAGCGGGACCTGCAACCTTTATGCAGAGGTCGGTGCTGCGCTGGTCGATGTACAGGCGGCCCGCCTGGAAGATAGCCTTCTTTTCGGGGGCGTAGAAGTCCCAGAGGACGACGTAGTTGTTGAGGAAGGTGAAGAAGTCGCGGCAGAGGTGGAGAACCTTGTCAACGGCTTCGATGGAAAGGGCTTCCGCCTCGAGGGCCTTGTCCTGCTCCACGAGTGCAAGGAGCTCTGCCTTCTTGTCTTCTCCCAGGATGGCCTTCACATCGTCGATGCCCAGACCTTCGACCTCGGCTCCTTTCTTTGCTCCGGCCCAGTCCTTATAGGGGGCGAAGGATGCAACTGCTGCGTTCCACTGCGCCTCGGTGATTTCCTTTGCTTTGGGGAAAACGAGTTCCTTTACCTTTGCGACGGCTGCCTGCCATGCGGGGTTGATCCCTTCGGTAAGGGGGAGCACTCCCTTGGCATCGGGCCTTGCAAGAGGATATTGGGCGATGTCATCCGCCTTGGTGGAGAGGTCTTCGGCGGATATGGCCTTGATCTTTTCAACATCCACGTCGAGGGCTGCAGAAGCGTCGGAGTCGAAGCCGATGAGCTTGCAGCGGACGAAATAGTCGGATACCTTGGCTGCTACGGCCTCTACTGCTGCGAGTGCGGCTGCAGTGTCTTCGCCGTAGGGGAGGGTCTCCTTGGTGCAGGCGTCTTTCCAGGCTGCGTAGTCGGCGCAGGCAGCATAGAAGGCTTCTATCTGCTCGGCGGTAATGCCCTGCGCGCCGCTGCGGTCGGCAGCTCCGCCGGTAACGGCAGCGATCTTTCCTATGAGCGCCGCAAGTTCGGCAGAGGAGAATTCAGTGATGACGCCGTCTCCGTTGAACGGAGTGCCTGCGAAAATCTTGGCATTGTCGGCCGTTTCGTCAAGGGAGATGCTGTCTTTTTCAATGCCGAGATTGGAAAGGATCTGCCTGGCCGATTTCTGGAGTGTCTGGCCTTCGGGATCTTCGGTGTTGAAGGCGTCAAGTGCGAGCTGCGACTCTCCCTTGAGGAGATAGTCGGGGTCTTTGAGGATACGGGTTATCCACTGGGCAGTAGCGATTACCTCGTCCACGCGAATATTTCCGTCTCCGTCCTTGTCAATGATTTTGAGGGTCTTTTCATCGAATTCGAGCCCTGTTACGGGGCAGCTGAGGACAGTCCACATCTTGCGGTCGAGTTCACCGAGATGCGCAATGTCCTGTCCGTTCGTGATTTTAACCCTGACCGTGCCACCAACGGAGGCGAAGGTCCAGTTATACTTCTGATTGTCCATAGATTTTAGTCTTAAATCTTCCAAAGATAGTAATTTATTGACTAATTTGCTACATTTGCCGTTGTAATATGCAAGCGAAGAAACGTATTTTAACCATGCTCACGGCCATGATGCTCACTTTTCCTGCATCTCTGATGGCTCAGCCCGAACGGATAGAATATTATCCGTCCGCAACATATCTTTTCGGACAGAGGGACGGGGCAGACCTGTTCATCGACGTCTATGATCCCGCTCCCGGGAGCGAAACTGCTTTTGAGGGGCATGCCAAGCCCGCCATCCTCTGGCTCTTCGGAGGCGGATTCGTGGGCGGTGAGCGCAACGACCCGGGCTACTCTTCTTGGTTCAAACTGCTCAATGACGAAGGCTACCGGGTCATAAGCGCCGACTATGTCCCTTCGCTCAAGGGGGAAAAGCTGGGATTCAAACCGTGGCAGCTGATCTCCACCGCGAAAAAATTCGTGAAGGCGTGCGCCGAAGTCGGAGTACAGGACTGCTTTGCCGCCACCCGGTATATACTTGACAATGCACAGGCGCTTGACGTGGATCCGCAGCGAATCGTGCTTGCAGGTTCCTCTGCCGGGGCGATGATTGCCCTTACCGCAGAATGGGAGCTGGTAAACGGGATGCCCAATGCGGGCGTTTTGCCCGAGGGCTTCAATTATGCGGGCATAATGTCGTTCGCAGGCGCTATAATGAGCGGGCAAGGTTCTCCTTCCTGGAATTCTTCCCCCTGTCCGCTGCTGCTTTTTCACGGTACCGAGGATTCCCTCGTGAATTACAACAAGATCCAGGCTTTCAAGTATGGGATTTTCGGAACATCCTCACTTGTGGAACGCCTGAAGAAGCAGGGGTATCCCTACTGGGCGGTGCGTCTCGAAGGACGCGGCCACGATGTTGCAGGAAGCATGATTTATCTTTGGAAGTGGGAGAAGGACTGGCTGGAACAGAATGTAATCCTTGGCCACGGGCGCATTTCCGACGAAACGGTGAACGACCCCACCATGCCATCATGGTGGAAAGGCTCGCTTAAGGTTTACGAAGGCCTCCCAGAATAGCTACTGCAGGTTTTTGCAGGCTCCGATGAAGAGGATGACGCCTGTGGAAAACTCCCTTATGGCATAGACGAACGGACGGTCCACGAAAAATTCCGGGGACGGTCCCGCATCAGTTACTTCCCCTGTGAAAGCGGTCACTGCTGCCGCTTCGGCACCGTTTTCATCTATCTTGAACCGCGTTTTCTGGATGACGTCGCTCAGGCAGGTAGGAGTTTCGCTGATGCCGCTGAAATCGGCCGATGCGGAAAATAGCTCTTCCATTCCAAGGGTGACAAGCGCCTGCTTGAAACTCTCTTTTCCGGTGAAGCTTATGTCGAATTTAGGGAGTATCACATAAGAATCGCTCCCTCGCAGATTCTCTGTGAAACCGTTCCATTTCTCTGCGTTGAGAGAGCCTGTGAAACTGCCGAAATCCCTTCCGGTGTCGGGCAGCAGGATATCCAGCAGGAAAGCCTTGTTTCCGAAAGGCAGCTCGCACATTGCCGCTCCTGCTTCTTCGTCATAAGTGTATGAACAGGGAATGTCGCCATGCATGAAATCGATGCTGCTGGTTTTCCCTGAAAGGCAGTGGAAGTCTTCGCGATAGGTATTGTGTTCGCTGAATTTTTCTGCCCATACTCCTTTGAAATACAACGCGTTGGCAAGGATGTAAACCCATTCCGGGTTGAGCTCTTCAAAAAGGACGGGAATCATGCCGCCGGTGCTCTTCTTTGTCCAGGAATTTATGACGTCGAGAGCTTTCGGCGTGGAAAAATCAAGGTTGTCCACGCTTGCGCCGTAGCATTGCCCAAGAACACCGGAATACGAAGGCAGAACGGGGAATCCCTTGTTGAGCCAGAGTGCGTTTGCCAGAGCGAAAGTCGCACTGTTGTCGGCGGCAAGGAGTGCGGTCTCAAGGGACCGGTAAGCCGCGTTCAGTTCTTCCTTTGAAAGTCCGTCAAGCCCGAGGGCTCCGGAAATACTCGAATAAGTGCTGCCTTCTGCTCCTGCGGCCAGCATGAAGAGACCAGCTTCGAGGCTGAAGGGGGATATGAATATTTCCTTGTCCTTGTCTATGGTGCAGATTTCCCTGAAGAAATCGAAAGCGAAGGCGTTGCTCTTGGAGACTATCTGCCGCTGCGTTTTAGTGAGGACTATTTCCTGCCTGTCGGCAAGCCGGATGCCGTCCTGATCGGACGAACCGTCCTTGTTGCAGGAGAAAAGTGCAGGCAGGACCAGCAGGGAAATGACGAGGATATGCGTGGCTTTCATCAAACATAAGATGCATAAGTTGCAGTCTTTGTTGCTTTTCGTATTTGCTCTTTCCGCGAATTTGTCTAACTTTGCGGTCCGGAACAATACTGGAAGGTTGGCCGAGTGGTCTATGGCGGCAGTCTTGAAAACTGTTAAGCGGCAACGCTTCAGGGGTTCGAATCCCTTACCTTCCGCCAAAATGCTAAAAATCAGGCTTTAGGGCCTGATTTTCTTTTTAAGGGATACGCAGGAGGTCATAAAAACTCAGTTGAAGGCTGATAGATGTAAGGGGAGCCGGCGACGCCGCCTGAGTTGCTGCCTATGCGCACGGAGCCACAGGAGCCGTGATAGCCTGGTCCTATGGCGTAGGCGGAACCGGAGTAAACTGTGACTTTGGTCACGCCGTCAGTTATTCTGATATCGCCGCAGTCACTCTCCATACTGCTGCCGATGCCGGCTGATTTGGTACCGCCGTTGGCCGTGACGGTGCCGCCTGTGATTGTGATATTGCCGCAGTTGCAGTTTTTGCCGCCGCCGATGCCGGCAGCATATTCGCCGGCCGTGGCAGTGAT
>CADBSV010000044.1 GCA_902797435.1 uncultured Bacteroidia bacterium | reverse complement strand
TTTTTGCGACCAACCCCCATTCAAAAGAGCGGGTCAGTAGCATTTTCGCCCGAAAACGCTACCAACCCTTTTCGTAAGGGAGTCCAACTACCGGCAGGACTTCGTCAGTTTCGCTCACTGCAGCCCGCCTGAAGGGGCGGCTGTCTCCGACGCCAAAATTCAAAAAAGAAGAGGCCGGCTAAAAATCACTTTTTAGTCAGCCTCTTTTTTGTACCTGAAGTCCATTATTGTTCTTCAGGACTTCCCGTGCCGTAGTCCGGACCCGGCCCACCCTGGGGACCGCCCTGAGGACCACCCTGGCCGCCGCCGAACGGACCACTGCCCTGCGGGCCTGCCTGGGGACCTCCCTGCGCTCCGGCATTCATGCTTTCAGATGCGGCGTGCCATGCCTGCTCGAGCTCGGAAGAATACTTGTCGATGTCAGCAAGGTTCTGGGTCTTCACAGCTTCCTTGAGAGGATTAAGGGCCGCTTCGATAGCGCTGCGCTTGTCGGAGGGTATCTTGTCACCGTAGTCCTTGAGGTTCTTCTCGGTCTGGAAGCAGAGGGCGTCGGCGTTGTTTACCTTGTCCACGCGTTCCTTCGCCTGCTTGTCGGCCTCTTCGTTGGCCTTGGCCTCGTCACGCATGCGCTTGATTTCCTCATCGCTCAGGCCGCTGCTGGCCTCGATGCGGATGCTCTGCTCCTTGCCGGTAGCCTTGTCCTTTGCAGAAACCGAGAGGATACCGTTCGTGTCGATGTCGAAGGACACCTCAATCTGGGGTATTCCGCGCGGGGCGGGAGCGATGCCGTCCAGATGGAAGACTCCGATCTGCTTGTTGTCCTTGGCCATGGGGCGCTCTCCCTGCAGGACCCTGATTTCAACCGAAGGCTGGTTGTCGGCCGCAGTACTGAACACCTGCTCCTTGTGAACCGGGATGGTGGTGTTGCTCTCGATGAGCTTGGTCATCACGCCGCCGAGGGTCTCGATGCCGAGGCTGAGCGGGGTGACATCCAGAAGAAGGACATCCTTCACATCGCCTGCAAGCACGCCGCCCTGGATGCTGGCGCCGATTGCCACCACCTCGTCGGGATTGACGCTGCGGTTGGGCTCCTTTCCGAAGAACTGCTTCACGAGTTCCTGGATCTTGGGAATACGGGTGCTGCCGCCTACGAGCAGGACCTCGTCAATCTGGCCGGCAGAAAGATGGGCGTCTGCAAGGGCCTTGCGGCAAGGCTCCATGGTACGCTGGAAGAGGCTGTCGCAGAGAGCTTCGAACTTGGCGCGGGTAAGGCTCTTCACAAGGTGCTTGGGCCCTGTGGCGTCCGCGGTGATGTACGGCAGGTTGATTTCGGTGGATGTCTGGTTGGAGAGTTCGATCTTGGCCTTTTCGGCAGCTTCCTTGAGACGCTGCAGGGCCATCTGGTCTTTCTTGAGGTCGAATCCGCCGTTTTCCGCAGCGAACTCTCCTGCAAGCCAGTCGATGATTACCTGATCGAAGTCGTCACCGCCCAGATGCGTATCGCCGTTGGTGCTCTTGACCTCGAAAACGCCGTCGCCGAGTTCGAGTATGCTTATATCGAAAGTGCCGCCGCCGAGGTCGTAAACGGCAACCTTCATATTCTTGTTCTTCTTGTCAAGGCCGTATGCAAGAGCTGCCGCAGTGGGCTCGTTGATGATACGCTTGACATCGAGGCCTGCAATCTTTCCTGCTTCCTTGGTGGCCTGCCTCTGAGAATCGGAGAAGTAGGCGGGGACGGTGATAACAGCCTCGGTTACGGGCTGGCGCAGATAATCCTCGGCAGTCTTTTTCATCTTCTGGAGGATGATGGCGGAGATTTCCTGCGGAGAATACATGCGGCCGTTGATATCCACACGCGGAGTGTTGTTCTCGCCGCGGACAACCTTGTAAGGCACACGGCCCACCTCACGGCTCACCTGATCGTAGTTTTCGCCCATGAAGCGCTTGATGCTGAACACTGTATTGCCGGGGTTGGTGATAGCCTGACGCTTTGCGGGCGCTCCGACTTTACGCTCGCCTTCGGCCGTGAACGCCACCACGCTCGGGGTGGTGCGTTCGCCTTCGTTATTGATGATGACGGTAGGCTGGTTGCCTTCCATCACTGCCACGCAACTGTTCGTAGTTCCGAGGTCTATTCCGATGATTTTTCCCATAATTATATTGTTTTTATCTTTTTGTCAGTATCTGCGCCCTTCCGGACGCGACAATTAAGCATAAACCAATCGCGTGCCAGCCCTCCGTTTATGACAAATTGTCACTATATTTGCGTCATGATATACCGAGCGCTCAGCACAGTGGAGTATGGTGACATCGCTTCCCGTATCGTCTATGAGGACAATCACCTGCTCGTTTTCAACAAACGGCCCGGGGAAATAGTCCAGGGCGACAAGACCGGGGACGAGCCGCTCAGCGACACGCTCAAATCTTTCATCGCACAGCGGGACTCAAAGCCGGGACAGGTTTTCATGGGGGTCCCCCACCGGCTCGACCGTCCGGTGAGCGGGCTGGTAGTTTTCGCGAAAACCTCCAAGGCACTCGAACGCCTTGCCGGAATGTTCCGTGACGGAAACGTCCACAAGACATATCTGGCCATGTGCTGCGGCCGCCCCCCGGAGGATGAAGGCATGCTCGAAGACTGGCTTTCACGCAACGAAAAGCAGAACAAGAGCTACGTCACCTCCGAAGGCAGGGAAGGCGCAAAACTCGCAAGGCTGCGCTACCGGCTGCTACGGGACACGGACAGGTACCATCTGATAGAAGTTGAACTGCTCACCGGGCGCCATCATCAGATCCGCTGCCAGCTTTCCCACATTGGATGTCCCATCAAGGGAGACCTCAAATACGGAGCACCCCGTTCGAACCCCGACGGAGGAATCTGCCTGCATTCATGGCGCACCGTCTTCATCCATCCCGTAAGGAAGGAGGAAATGGAGCTCTCAGCCCCGGTTCCGGACAGCTGGAAAGTCTCCGTCACGCAGTAACGGCAAGCCCCTGTTTGCTGGCCAGCAGGCCATAATAGGCGCTGGGCGTCATGTTCATATAAAGTTTGAACGCCATATTGAACGAAACCACGGAGTGAAATCCGCATTTGAAGGCAAGTTCCGTCATTTTGAGATGACGGTCTTTCTTCATAAGGGAGGTTGCGTACATTATCCTGTAATAATTCACGAACTGCCGGAAGTTACGCCCCGAATAATAGTTGATGGCCCTCGAAAGATACAGCTTGTTGGAAAAGACCGACTGTGCCAGTTCGTCAATAGTGAAGTTCTCCTTTAGATAAGGCTTGTGACTCTCCATGAAACGCAGCACCTTGCCGTATATCATGTTCATGTGGTCGTCGGGGCCTCCGTATTCGGGCGAAGAACGCAGATTCCCCTGAATCACCCTCCGGATGGCCTTCTCCCGTTCCAGCCCTATCAGGAAAGTGCGGCCGCTGTAGGCCCGCATATAACTCAGGGCCAGATATATTATCAGCAGAAAGACGTGAAGGAAGAACACCCATGCCGGAGCTTCGAACCTGCATGCGGTAAGGGCGGATAGCGACAGTATCCCGAGGACCATCAAGTATATCATGCGGCTTCCCTCTTCCACGGCACACCAGATTGCATCCACCCGGAAAAGCACTTTCACATTGCCATATTTTTCCACCGCCCGCATTACCGTATAGGCTATCAGCCCCGGTATGCAGGCGAGCACCATCATCTGGCACTCGTTCCCCGCAAAAAAGGGAGAGAGGGCAACCGCCACGTACAGCGCCGCCTGGCCCGCCACATAAGGAACCGACCTGACCACAGTTTCGTAACTCTGAGGATAGAAAAGCAGTATTGAGGAGGAGGCGATAAGGTAAGCGCACAACACTTTCGCGGACAAGTCTCCCCTTGCCATCGATACGGAGCACAGGACCAGCAGGACAAGAGGAGAAGACACTCTCAGGAGCAGAGTTTTGGCAATTTTCTTTTTCATAAGCTACGATTGGTTATTGTCTGTGTGCCGCAAGATAACAAGACCCCCGCACTTTCCTGTGGTAAATGCGGGGGTAAAACCCAAAAATATTTTTTTGAAGAATCTTAAGATTTCTTTCTCTGTTTACCCCAAGTTTTACTGCTTATGGCCTCGAATCCCTTACCATATACTCCGGTTACGGTGGATACGGATATAAAAGCCTGCGGGTCAATGGCTTTTATGCTCCTGAGAAGCGGATTGAGGTCCACTTTGCGGGTAAGGACCATGAGCACGTGGGCATCTTCCTTGGAAAACCATCCCTGACCGTTGAGAACGGTGACTCCGCGATGGAATTCTTCGGCGATTTCCCTTGCAATCTCCTCATAATGCTTGGAATTGATGAAAAGCTGGACGCTCTGCTTCGAACCCGCAAGCGTGCTGTCGATGGTGATGCTCACCACGGCGGTGAGGATGTAACCATAGACTACCACCATCACCTTGTCGGTGAAAGCCATCAGGGTGCCGTCCGGCTTGTACGAAGGGACGAGAATGGAAGAAGCTATGATCACTATGTCAAGCCACAGGATCATCCTTCCCGGCGAAATGCCCCTGCGCTTGTTGAGCACGAGCGCCACGATATCGGTACCGCCGGTGCTGCCGCCCTGTGACATCGTAAGGCCGATTCCGAATCCGGAAAGCATACCGCCCATTATGACGCTCATGAGGACGCCGTTATCGAGCGCCAGCGACTTGACGAGGGCAGCCGGTACCAGAGCTCCTCCGAAGTTGAAGGTAAGGGTTGCCACAATGACTGCAAAAACGGTCTTTGCCCCGAAACTCTTGCCCAGCGTTATCATCCCTATCACAAGCAGGATGGCATTGATCGCGAAGTAGCTGTACCCGACTTTGATTACGCCGTTGGTTGCATACTGAATGATTGAGCCTACGCCGGTAACTCCCCCGCCCACGAGATTGTTCGGGATGAGGAAGATTATCCAGGCCAGCGCATAGCACAATACGCCGAGGGTGATGAGGGCGTATTCCTTTACTGTAACAAAAAGACTTCTTTTGACGGCAGCCATATCAGTTTTCCTTGTTATGATTCAAGTCCAATTTGATTTTTCCCGCTTTTATCTGCTCAAACCCTTCCCCGTACACCTCAGACGTATTGGAAATGCTCATGAAAGCCTTCGGATCGATGGCGTTCACCGCACGGTTGAGTCCCGACAGTTCCTGGCGGGTAAGGAGCACCAGAAGCACGTTGCGGTCTTTGCGGGTGTACCAGCCCTGCGCCTTCAGCACGGTTACTCCCCTTTCCATGTGAGAGCATATATAATCTGCTATCTTCTCGTACTTTTCAGAGAATATCAGCAGCTGCATCTTGTTGCGTCCTCCGATGGTGAACAAGTCTATCGTCACGGCAAAGGTCACTATTTCGAGGATACCGTAAATCACGTCGTTGAAGGTCTTCGGGTCTCCTGTGTAGGAACCGAACCCGGGACGGAGAAGCAGCTGTGAGATTACTACCACGAAATCGGTAATGAAAAACACACCGCTCAGGGACACCGGCCAGTACTTGTTGATTATAAGTGCAATGATATCGGTCCCGCCGGTACTGCCTCCGCAGCGTATAGCCAAACCTATGCCGAGCGATTCGAACACACCTGCGATGATGGGCACCAGCGTTTTGTCCTCCACATACAGGAAATTACCGGGAATCGAATGCAGGAAACTCCAGTCGTCAACCAGCCAGAGGAAGACGGACGACATCACAATGCAGTAGATGGTCTTGAATCCGAATCCTATCCCGAAAACCAGCACGGCGAGAAGAATCAGCAGCGAGTTGATAATAAAGAACGACACCGACGCCTTTAAAAAACCTCCGGTGGCGAACTCGGTAATGGTGCAAATGCCCATGAGGCCACCTGCAGACATTCCGTTGGGAATCATGAATGCCTCCCACGACACCGTAAAGATGAAGGTTGCGATGGTCAGCACCAGATACTCCCAGACAGTTTTCAGGAACTTGTTCTTTATCATTTATTTAAGCACTATGTTTACGATACGTCCCGCCACTACGATGATTTTTACTATGGTCTTGTCCCCCACATATCTGAGCGTATCGGGAAGGGCCCTTACCGCAGCCTCAACTTCCTGCACGGAGGCGCTCTTTGGCAGATCCACGGTGAAACGCATCTTGCCGTTGAAAGACACGGGATACTTTACTGTATTCTCCACCGTGAGGGCCTGGTTGTACTCCGGGAATGCCGCCTTGGTAACGCTTCCGTCGTGTCCGAGGGCATGCCAGAGTTCTTCCGAAATGTGAGGCGCGAACGGGGAAAGAAGCACTACGAGAGGCTCGAGTATCTCACGGGAAGTCGTTCCCAGTTCGGTGAGGGTGTTTACGGCTATCATGAACGCCGAGATATTGGTGTTGTACGAGAAGTTCTCGATATCCTCCTGTTCCTTGCCTATCAGTATATGAAGGGCCTTCAGTTCCTCGGCCGAAGCCTTGGTATCGGTAACAAGGAACTTCTCCCTGTCGTAGAACAGCCTCCAGAATTTGCGCAGGAAACGGTGCACGCCGTCAATTCCCTTGGTATCCCAGGGCTTGCTCTGCTCTACCGGGCCGAGGAACATCTCGTACAGACGGAGAGTGTCGGCGCCGTAGCTTTCGCAGATTTCATCCGGATTCACCACGTTGTACATGCTCTTGCTCATCTTCTCCACGGCCCAGCCGCAGATGTACTCGCCGTTTTCAAGTTCAAACTGCGCATCGGCGAATTCCGGGCGCCATGCACGGAAGGCTTCCAGATCGAGACGGTCGTTGTGGACGATGTTCACATCGACATGAATCTCGGTGGTTTCGTATTTGTCCTTGAGTCCGAGACTTACGAAAGTGTTGGTGCCGACCTTGCGATAGACGAAATTGCTGCGGCCCTGTATCATGCCCTGGTTTACAAGTTTGCGGAAGGGTTCGTCCTCGCAAACATAGCCCAGATCGAAGAGGAACTTGTTCCAGAAACGGGAATAGATAAGATGCCCCACGGCATGCTCGGTACCGCCCACGTAAAGATCGACATTACGCCAGTAGCGGTCGGCTTCAGCCCCTACGAGTTCCTCGCTGTTGTGAGGATCCATGTAGCGGAGATAGTAGGCACTGCTCCCCGCGAATCCGGGCATGGTGCTGGTTTCCAGCGGGTATCCCTTATAGGTCCAGTTTTTAGCCCTCTCCAGCGGAGCTTCGCCATGATCGGACTTGAAGCTCTCTATTTCGGGAAGACGCAGAGGCAGTTCGCTCTGGGGAAGCGGAGTGGGGATGCCGTCCTTGTAGTAGATGGGGAAAGGCTCGCCCCAGTAGCGCTGACGCGAGAAAATCGCATCGCGCAGCCTGTAATTGGTTTTCCTGTGGCCGATTCCATGAGCCTCAACGTAGTCTTTGGCCGCCTCGATGGCCTGCTTTACCGGCATTCCGTCAAGGAACCCGGAATTCATCATTATCCCCTCCTTGGCGTCGAAACTCTGCTCCGAGACGTCAGCCCCTTCGATGAGCGGTATCACGGGCAGGCCGAACTTGCGGGCGAACGCGTAGTCGCGGCTGTCATGGGCCGGAACCGCCATGATGGCGCCGGTTCCATATCCCGACAAAACGTATTCGGATATCCAGATCGGTATCTTTTCTCCGGTGAGAGGATTTATTCCATAGGCGCCGGTGAACACTCCGGTAACATTCTTGGTTTCGGCCTGGCGCTCCCTTTCCGTCTTGCGGGATGCATACCGGAGGTACTCCTCCACTGCCTCCTTCTGCCCGGAAGATGTGAGCTGAGGCACGAGTTCGCTTTCGGGAGCGAGCACCATGAAAGTGACGCCGAAGACGGTATCGGCCCTGGTGGTAAAGATGGTGACGGGCAGATGACGGCCTTCGCACACAGTGTCGAACACCATCTCCGTCCCCTCGCTCTTCCCTATCCAGTTGCGCTGCATGTCCTTGAGGGAATCGGTCCAGTCAAGCGAATCAAGGCTCTCCAGCAGCCGCTCCGCATAAGCGGAGACGCGAAGCTGCCACTGGGCCATCTTTTTCTGCACTACAGGATAGCCGCCGCGCACGCTGAGGCCGTCTTTCACCTCGTCGTTGGCGAGCACCGTGCCAAGGCCCTCGCACCAATTGACGCTCGTCTCTCCAAGATACGCAATGCGGTAGTTCATAAGCACATCGCTCTTTTCCTTCTCGGAGAATGACTTCCACTTTTCGGGAGTTATGCCGTCATACCCGGTGGTTTCAAAAGCCTCCACCAGTTCGGCTATGGGACGGGCCTTGCCAAGGGAGGGGTTGTACCAGCTTCCGAACATCTTGAGGAACGCCCACTGCGTCCACTTGTAATAATCCGGATCGCAGGTGCGGAAAGAACGGTCCCAGTCGAAGGAGAAACCTATGCGGTCGAGCTGGCTGCGATAACGGGAAATGTTCTTGTCGGTGGTGACTTCGGGATGCTGCCCCGTCTGTATGGCATACTGTTCCGCAGGCAGGCCGAATGCATCGTAACCCATAGGATGAAGCACATTGAAGCCCTTGAGCCTCTTGTACCTCGAGTAGATGTCACTGGCAATGTAGCCAAGCGGGTGTCCCACATGCAGACCTGCTCCCGAAGGATACGGGAACATGTCGAGCACGTAGAACTTGGGCTTGGAAGGATCTTCTTCAACCTTGTAAATCTTTTCGGCAGCCCAGTATTCCTGCCATTTCTTCTCAATTCTGCGGAAATCGTAATCCATAGCTATCTTTTCTTCAATCTGAATTCTACATACAGGGACATTTCGCAATTCACCCTGCGGCCGCGCACTCTGGCCGGCTTCCAGGACGGTGACGCCTCGATCACTTTAACGGCCTCGGCGTCCAGTGACGGGTGTGCTCCTTTGAGAACTCTCACATCACGTACTTTCCCCTGCGTATCTATTATGAAATCCACCAGCACCTTGCCCTGTATGCCGTTGTCTATTGCATACTGAGGATACTTCAGATAGGTATATACCCATTTCTGAAGGAATACCGAAGGATTGTAATTGTTCATGAACGACGGCTTCACGTCACAGTCATTCCACGGCACGGCGTCGGAGGATGCGTTCAAGCGCTGCTCGGTAACCGGAGAGAATGACGGGGCATTCCCTTCAGAGAGCGAAATAACGAAATTGTAGATGTACTCGAGTTCACGCTCCATCCAGTCGAATGCGGGATCCTCTGCGTGCGGAGCCAACTTCGGAACATCGCCGGAAGTGAACATCACCGAAGGAATCTCCTTCGCATAAAAGGACCTGTGGTCCGAGACGGCCGGCTCCGCGGTGGTCTTCTCCGGTTTTACGGGCTGAAGAGTTGCGGCGAGATTGTCTATCCTGGCGTCGAGGTCGGCGTTGGAAGCGGTATAGGCATAGAAGCCCCGTCCTCCGTCTCCCAACTGGAAGAGGTCCACCATCGATTCTATGTTGGCGGCATCTGCGGCGAAGGAACGGTTGAGGAAATACCAAGAGCCGGCATTGTTCTCCGATGCGGCTCCGAACGCTGCAAGCACGACGCTCTTTCGCAGGAGGACGCTGTTGGTACTGAGCTTGCGGGCAAGTTCCAGCAGAATTGCAAGACCGGAGGCATTGCCCTCTATGGGAGCGCCAACCACTATATATTTTCCCGACAGGGATCTGTCGTAACCCTTTATCCATGCTACCGCATTGTGGCATACGGTAGTGTCGCCGCGGCGGCTGAGGATGCCGAAACTCCTGTCGTCGGGGCTGTCGAGGATGTCCAGGCCTCTCGAACGGAATCCTTCCCTTACATAATCGGCAGCCTCCTTCTCACCGGCACCGGCAAGGACGGCGGATGCTTCCCGCATCGATGCCGCCGTCTCGCTTTCGAAAAGAGCGGCGTAGCCCTGTCCTGAAAGGGAAAGGGCCTGCAGCAGAAGCATTGCCAGGATAAGCAGCAGCCTATTCATTGATGAGGATCCAGACATCTTTCGGACAGAAACTTTCGGTTTTTATCTTCTGAAGCCTTTCCCAGGCAGCCTGAAGACGGTCCGTTCCGTCAAGCCCCACTGCGGAAAAGCCATTGTTGAAAGGAATGACGGTGGCGGTGTAGCCCGCGGCCGAAGCCCTGGAGGCCTGAGCCTTCGAATTGGACGGAGTGCCGAACGTACCCACCACCACATAATACCTATAGCTGAGAGCATTCCGGGACATGCCCCTGACGCTGCTTGCCGTCATCATCATTGTGCGCGAGGCCTTGATGCGGTCGAGCAGTTCGAGCGAATCTGCCAGAGCTTTCTGATAACTGCGAAGCGAGTCGAGCCTTGCCTGATGTGCCGCTTCTTCCACTTCGATACGGGCCTTCTTCAGCGCGATTTCTTCGCTGGTGGGGCGCCCTGCAGCGCGACGCAGAAAGTCCTTCACCTGGGTGCATGCGCTCAGAGAAATGGTTGCGGCCAACGCCATGATTATTATCCGCTCTGTTTTCATAATCTACAAAAATAACAAAAATTACTGGTCTTCGAATGCCTTCACAATTTTCGTCACCAGCGGATGGCGGACTATGTCGGAACTTGCGAAACGCACCACCGAAACCCCCTTGATGCCCTCGAGCAGTTTGATTGCCCTGAGAAGCCCGCTGTCATCCCTGCGTGGAAGGTCAACCTGGGTGGCATCTCCGGTAACTATGAACTTGGCGTTGCTGCCCATTCGGGTAAGAAACATCTTGAGCTGCCCCATATTGGTGTTCTGCGCCTCGTCGAGAATCACGCACGCCCTGTCGAGGGTACGGCCGCGCATATATGCAAGAGGAGCTATCTGGATAACGTCACTGGCTATGAAATCCTGAAGGCGACGGGTGGGTATCATGTCTTCGAGGGCATCGTAGAGCGGCTGCAGATAGGGGTCGAGCTTGTCTTTGAGGTCGCCCGGAAGGAATCCCAGCCTTTCGCCTGCCTCGACCGCCGGACGAGTTAGTATGATGCGCTTTATCTCCCTGTTTTTCAGGGCCCTTACCGCCAGCGCGATGGCTATGTAGGTTTTCCCCGTGCCGGCAGGGCCGGTAGCGAAGAGGAGGTCACCGGAGAAATAGGCCTTGACCATCAGCTCTTGATTGAGGTTGCGCGCCCTTATGGGCCTGCCGTCGGTGGTATGGACTATAACCGAGTTGCCGCTTATGGCCAGGCTGTCCCGGAGCTCGCCGCTGAAGATGTCTTCCACGTCGTAAACCGTAAGGCTCGGCTTGTGGGCGCGGAGCTCTACCAGGCGGGCGAATTTATTCTCGAAATCCAGCACCTGCTCCTCAGGGCCGTCCAGGAAAATCTCCACTCCCCTGTCATGGACCTTGAGGCCGGGGAAATAGGAACAGAACTCATTGAGGATACGGTTTCCCGGGCCCAGTATCTCAACCGGGCTGGTCACCTTCATGTTTATTGTCTTTTTCATATTCCGGTTACGGATAATACTCTCTTGTACGTCGCTACCATATTGTCATAGTCTGCGGGGTCTTTCCAGAGGTCCCTGCGTCCGAGGAACCTGGCGACTTCCACCGTCGCATACCCGTCCTTCAGTTTTCCGGGAAGGGTACACCAGAGAAAATGCAGCACAGGCTCCAGCGGGCGCACTTTTCCCGAAGGATTCTCCTGCACGAGAGGAAGTTCCACCGACAGGGCAAGACGGGTGTTCGGAGCACTCATATTGGATACGGCGTTGCCCATGGAATAAATGACAGGAACCCCCGAGATATGGACCGTATCCTGAACCACGTGCGGATGGGCGCCCACTACGGCTCCTGCGCCTTGATCCACGAGAAAAGCCGCCCAGTCTTCCTGTGAAGAGGAATGAATGAGCTCGTATTCGACTCCCCAATGCGGAAGCGCGACCGTAAAATCGGCTGCAGAGCAGGCCCTTTGCATCTGAAGGGCAACTTCTTTCCTGTCCATCCTGGCGACCTTCGGCCAGGGTCTGTCGGAGCCGAGATTCGTACCATAGGTAAAATTGACGAGGGCCAGCCTTATGCCCCGGACCCTCACTACAAGCGGATTGTGCCTTTCAAACGAAAGGCTGTCCTCCCCCGCTCCGCACCACGGTTCCCCTATTTTCGCGATGGTGCGGGAAAGCCCTCCCGGACCGTGGTCCAGGATGTGGTTGTTTGCCAGCATGAGCACGTCCACTCCCGATTCCCTGAGGTTCACGGCATAACTGTCCGGAGCGGAAAAACGGGGATAGCCCATGTATGGAGGCCCGGCAAGCGTAAACTCCGCACCGCCCACGACAAGGTCGGCCCCGGACAGGAGCGGCTCCAGTTCTTTCAGGAAATCCCTGCTGTCGTAGGAGAGCTGGCGCGTATGCATCATCAGGTCGCCGAGGAAAACCACCCTTACGGTATCTTCTGAATGAAGGGGCGGCGTCACAGCCTCCGGCAGCCGCAACTGCGCCTTAGAAACCGGCGGGAAAGCCAAAAAGGCCGCAGAGAGAACTGCGGCCTTGAGGTAAGCGGTGAAAGTGCTACTTGGACTCGTCAACTACTTTCTTGTATAAATCGTACTTAGCCTGATAGACCTCGTCGGTGCGGAAACGGAAGCAGGCATTCTTCAGATACTCTGCTATGGAAACCTTCACCGTGCTGTCGGCACTCAGACCGTAAGCGGTTTCGAAAGGCTCGATGCAGCCCTTGAGAACTTCTTCAAACTGAGCTACGAGGGCCATGTACTTGGCATCGTCCATCTCGTTGGAGGCCTTCTCCTGAAGGTCAACAGCCTTGTTATAGAGGAGGATACCCTTGCCTATGTAGCCATATTCGTACCTGGGGTTGATTTCGGCGCACTTGTCGTAGGCTGCTATGGCCTCGGCCTCTTCGCCGAGTTTCTCGTGGATGTTGCCCTCGACGTAATAGAGAGAGGCATTGTTGGGCTCGTTCTGCTTTGCAAGGTCGAGGAGTTCGAAGATGCGGCCCGGGTTGTCTCCGCTGGAGACATAATAATTGATGAGCCCTACGAGAATGCTCTGGCTGTGCGGGAAGGCGGTGAAGCCCTCTTCGAGGTAATCCTTGCTCTTTTCCTTGTCTCCGAGCTTTTCGGCCACATCGGCAAGTTTGGCATACACCTCGCCGTCTTCACCGTAGTATTTTACGGCAAGCGCTTCGGCGAAGAAGCCCTGGGCGCGTGTGAACCATGCAGAAGCCTCATCTCCCTGGAGAGTGTTCGCCTCCATCCAGGCGGTAAAACCGGCATTGTAGAGGGAATTGGTGTCGAGCTGGGCATACGGAGCTTCGGAAGAAGCAGCAGCAGCCTTCTCGAACATCTCGGAAGCAGCCTTGAGATTGCCGAAAGTGTAGCTGTTATAGGCCTCGTCGGCATATTTCTCGCTCACGCTCTTGATTCCTTCGGATATATCCTTGGTCTTCTTGGCCTTGGTATCGGCGGCATAAGCCTTCTTATAGGCGCCGAGAGCCTCGTCCAGACAGTTTTCGAAAACAGGCTTAGTCACCTTTATCATGGAGAGGACGCCGTTTCCGTTGAAATAATAATCGGCTGTCGCATAAGACTTTACGAGATAGGTGTTGCCCCCGAGGACTTCTTCGCGGGTGCCGAGGATTTTGTCCTGCGACATCACGATATTGAGTTCGGATTCGGCAGCGCCAAGCCAACCGTTTCCCTGAGGAGCGGCGTAGGCCTCCATATAAGCTTTGCCGAGTTTGAGCCAAGTAGCCACATTGGCGGCTTTCTTGGGATCATCGGCACTCTTGCGGGCTTTTTCAACTGCAGAGCGTGCAGCGCTGATGCTTTTCACCTGCTGCTGTGCTCCGGCGATCTGTACGCTGGCTATGAGTGCCAATGCGATAAGAATCTTTTTCATACGGGTATGCGGTTAATTGTTGTCAGTATCGGGTTCTGCACTTTCCGTGCCATTCTCTTCTTCGGCCTCCTGGGCGGCCACCACGCTCACGGCTGCAATGCGGTCTCCTTCATTTATGTTGATAAGGCGGACCCCCTGCGTTGCACGCCCTGCGACGCGGATATCGGCCACCGACATGCGGATGGTAAGACCGGCCTGGGTGATGATCATCAGGTCGTTCGCCTCGGTCACGTTCTTGATGGCCACCAGGGAGCCCGTCTTGTCGGTGATGCTGATGGTCTTGACTCCCTTGCTTCCGCGATGGGTAAGGCGGTAGTCTTCGGGGTCGGAGCGCTTTCCGTAGCCGTTCTCGCTCACTACCAGCACGGTGTGTGCGGATGCGTCTTCGGCGCAGGCGTCATAGGTTATTACTCCCACCACTTCGTCCTGTTCGGAAAGACTTATTCCGCGCACTCCGCTGGCACCGCGGCCCATGGCGCGAAGCTGATTCTCTTCGAAACGCACGCAGCGGCCTTCGCGGCAGGCGATCATGATGTTTTCGTTTCCGTTTGTGAGCACGGCGTCGAGCAGTTCATCGCCTTCGCGTATCGTAAGGGCCTTGATACCCTTGTTGCGGCTGCGCTTGTTGGAATACTCGGTGAGGGAAGTCTTCTTGATGACGCCCTTCTTGCTGACGAGCGTAACAAAATGACTCTCAGTATAGGTTTCGTCCTCGATATGGGCGGCGTTAAGATATGTGCGGATGCTGTCGTCCTGCTCGATGGGAAGCAGATTCTGAACCGCACGGCCCTTGCTGGAACGGACCCCTTCCGGGAGTTCATAAACCTTGAGCCTGTAGCACATGCCCTTGTTGGTGAAGAAGAGCATGGTAGAGTGCATGTTGGCCACATAGATATGCTCTATGAAGTCTTCGTCGCGGGTGCTTCCTCCCTTTACGCCCTTGCCGCCGCGGTTCTGGGTACGGAATTCCGTAAGAGCCGTGCGCTTGATGTAACCGAGATGACTGATGGTGATGACCACGTCCTCGTCGGCATAGAAGTCTTCGGGGTTGAATTCTTCAGCGCTGAGACTGATTTCACTGCGGCGGGGGTCGCCGTATTTGTCCTTCATCTCCTGGCACTCCTGCTTTACGATACCAAGCTGGAGCTCGGTGCTGGCAAGTATTTCTTCGCAACGGGCGATGAACTTCTCGAGGTCGTCGAATTCCGCCTGGAGCTTTTCGCGCTCGAGGCCGGTGAGCTGACGGAGCCTCATTTCCACGATAGCCTGCGCCTGGATCTCGGTAAAACCGTAATTGGCGACGAGGGCGGCCTTCGCCTCGTCCACACCCTTGCTGGCGCGTATGGTCGCTATGATTTCGTCGATGATGTCTATCGCCTTGAGCAGGCCTTCAAGGATATGCGCCCTGCGACGTGCCTTTTCGAGTTCGAACTTGGTGCGGCGCACCACCACCTCATGCCTGAAATCGACGAAATTCTGAAGTATTTCCTTGAGGCCGAGCGTGCGGGGACGGCCGTTCACCAGGGCGACGTTGTTGATGGCAAAACTGCTCTGGAGGGCGGTGTATTTGAAAAGGGTGTTGAGGACCACGTTGGTGTTGGCCCCCTGCTTTACACGGAATATGACGCGCACCCCCTCGCGGGAAGTCTCGTCGTTCATGTAAGTTATTCCCTCTATCTTCTTTTCCTCGACCATCTGGGCGATGCGCTCCAGCATCTCCTTCTTGTTAACCATGTAAGGTATCTCGGTGACTACGATGGTCTCCTGCCCGCGGTCGTTGACTTCGATGTCAGTCTTTGCGCGCACCACGACCCTTCCGCGGCCGGTATTGTAGGCATCGACGATGCCCTGACGGCCCATGATGATGCCTCCGGTCGGGAAATCCGGCCCCTTGATATACTGCATGAGGCCTTCGGTGTCGATATCGGGATTGTCTATGAGTGCGCAGATGCCGTCGCAGACCTCGCCGAGGTTGTGGGGAGCCATGTTGGTAGCCATACCCACGGCGATGCCGGAAGAGCCGTTGAGCAGCAGCAGGGGCAGCTTCGTGGGAAGCACCGTCGGTTCCTCCAGGCTGTCGTCGAAGTTGAGCGTCATGTCAACGGTATCCTTGTCAAGGTCGGCAAGGACGTCTTCCGCCATCTTCGCGAGCTTGGCCTCGGTGTATCGCATGGCTGCCACGGGGTCGCCGTCCATACTGCCGAAGTTACCCTGACCCCATACCAGCGGGTAACGCTGGTTCCAGGGCTGGGCCAGACGCGCCATGGCGTCGTACACGCTGCTGTCGCCGTGCGGATGGAACTTACCGAGCACTTCACCTACGATACGGGCCGACTTCTTCGTCTGGCCGCCAAAGCTGAGACCCAGTCCGTCCATTCCGAAGAGGACACGCCTCTGAACGGGTTTCAGACCGTCTCTCACATCGGGCAGCGCCCTGGAAA
Organism: uncultured Bacteroidia bacterium; assembly: GCA_902797435.1. Taxonomy (GTDB): domain Bacteria; phylum Bacteroidota; class Bacteroidia; order Bacteroidales; family UBA932; genus Cryptobacteroides. The sequence goes on along the minus strand of CADBSV010000044.1, from coordinate 164,859 downwards.
CAATCACCGACATGGAGTAGTCGATGTAGGCGCTCCGCATCTCGTGATCTATCTCTACGGGCTCGATATAGCCCTTCAATTCTTCCTTGATTATCTCTTCGTCCATAAGTCTTTATTATAAGCCTACAAATATAGCAAAATATTACTAATTTTGCAACGAAACTATGCGACTTACAGACGAGTTAATAACGATTTTCGACTACTCCAGGGACGAGGCCATGCGCACAGGATGCCGCTCCATAGCCCCGGAGCATCTGCTGCTCGGCATTTTACGGCACGGAAGCAGTTCAGCCATGGATTTCCTGTCCCGTGCGGGACTGGACCCCGCGAAGCTCAAATCCGACATCGACGCCAGGGTTTTCCACGAAAGCGGCATCCCCTACGGCGAGCAGGACAGCATAGCTTTCACCCGCAGCGCCCTCAACATCTCCAACATGGCCATAATGGAGGCCATACGCGAAGGCGGCGACCCGGCGGCGGTGCATCTGCTCGCGGCCCTTTGCGACGCTCCCGGAGAATGGTGCGGCGAGTATCTCCGCTCCCACGGCCTCGGAATCCGCGTCATAAGGGAGTATGCAAAGAAAAGCAGCACGGCTCCTGAAAACGCCGGGCTGCCTTCTTCGGAAGAGCTTAACCGCCTCCTGAGTATTTTCTATCCTGCGAAAGAGGTCTTTTCCTGATTATTCAGTGACCTTGTCCATCACAAGCTTTACAAGTTCCGCCACGCGGGATTTGTAGTCGGTGTTGGCATCCTTGAGGTAACGGTGCGCAATTACGCAGCAGATGGTGATGGCATCGTGTCCCAGACCGGCCGCCATTCCGGCAAGGGCCGCTCCTTCCATCTCGAAATTGGTAACCTTGTAGCCCTTGTATTCGAAGGTCTCGAAGTCCTGCAGCATATTGGGCATGGCGAGTCCCTGGCGTACGACGCGTCCCTGGGGGCCGTAAAAACCTCCGGCAGAGATTGTCATACCCTTCAGCGTAACAGGCTCGAAGAGCTTTACGAGACGCTCCGAAGCGCGCACGAAATAAGGGTCGGAAAGATGTTTGTTCCAGCCGCAATGCTTCTTGAAGGCCTCTTCGAAATCCAGCAGGCAAACCTTGTCGCGGTCTGCGTACCAGTTGAACATTCCGTCGGTACCGATGCTGATATGGCTGCAGAGGAAGGCCCCCAGCGGTATCTCCGGCTGGATGGCTCCGCACGTGCCGATGCGTATCAGCGTAAGGCGCCTGTGCTGAGGTTTCACCTCGCGGGTTTCGAAATCCACGTTTGCGAGGGCGTCAAGCTCCGTGGCCACGATGTCTATGTTGTCAGGGCCTATCCCGTGGGAAAGGGCGGTGAGGCGCTTGCCGCGATAAATGCCGGTAACGAAAGCAAACTCGCGCGACTGCCCCTGCGCCTCGATCTTATCGAAGTAGGGAACGAACATCTGCACGCGGCCGGGATCGCCGACAAGCATAACGGTATCGGCCAGTTCCGACGGCTTCATATGGATGTGAAAAGCCGAGCCGTCGCCGTTGATGATGAGTTCTGATTCTGGAATTCTCATAGTTATCTTGTTTTAATGTTTTCTTTTGCCCGAACGAAGGCGGGAGGAGTTACGAACCAGCATGGCATCGGAAAAGCTGCCCCTCGCCGCAAGGAAATCGAGGATCGCAGCAACTGCCGGGAAAACCGCGGTGATATTGAACGCCGTCCTCTCGCCCCAGGTGAAATACGCCACCGCCATCCATGCCTGAAGGCCGAGAAGCATTATCGCAGCTATCACGGCAGTACGCATCTGGAAAAGGTAGTACTTGTATGCGAGCAGCGCCACGACCTGCATGAAAGTCACGACTCCCAGAAGGATGAGCCACCAGAGGAAGTCCACATGCCAGAACATCGTCGCAACCAGTCCGAGGGCCACTGCCAGATAAAGGGTCTGAATTCTTTGCCACATAATCAGCGTGAATTGAATCTTGAAAGGACCTGCTCCGAGTAGGTCTTGGAAATCGGAATGGGATCCGACGACGGGAGGTCCAGTTTTACGTAGTATCCGTCTTTCTCGCGGGAGATGATATCCACCCTCATGAGATTGACGATGTATTTGCGATGGCAGCGCACCAGCGGGCTGCCTGAAAAACTTTCTTCGACTGTCTTGAGACGGCAGCGGAGCATGTACTGCTTCACTTCGCCGTCGGAAGCTGAATACCAGACTTTTATGTAGTTGTCGTCGGATTCGATATAGTAGATGTTCCTGAGGCTGACGCTGAGCCTCATAAGGCCGTCGTCACCGAAGAGCGTCACCTTCTCCCTTTCGAGCGGGGACGGCTCGGAATCGGTAACCACGTTGCCGTAGTTCAGGAGCCGGATGGTGTTGTTCTTGTCCTGCACGGCATAATACAGACCCGCTATCAGGTAAGGGATGCCTATGAGGATAAGGGAGATGAGGAAACTCCTGCAGAGGGTCCCCCAGAAGCCTATATCCGGAATGTCTATGAGTTCCAGTTCCCTCAGGCGGGCCGTGATGGCCGTATAGAGCAGGGATATAACGGCGACCTCGGCAAGGTTCCAGAGTATATAGCTGCGCCAGTCCAGGCTGAACGACTCTGCGGCCCTGTACATCAGGCGCTTGCTCACGCCTATCAAGGTTATGGAAGCCAGGATGAAAGCGGTGGTATAGCCAAAGGTTGCGGTGGGCCCCACGGTGAACCAGTTATGGCTGTCATAATAGACGGTCACAAGCAGCACCACTATCGCAAACAGGGCCGCAAACACCACTGTAGCAGCCAGTTGTGTTTTCCCTGTAAGATAGGACGGTATCTTGCTTCCCAGATTCATCGGGCATTCTCCTGTAAAACGCAAATATAATGAATTAATTCGTATCTTTGCCCCCGCTATGGATAAAAGGGTAGCAGTTACAGGGCTGGGAGTCATCTCCTGCATAGGACACGACGTTCCCACCTTCTGGCAGAACCTCAAGGCAGGTGTCTGCGGAATAGATTACATCACAGAATTTCCAACCGACGGCTTTGCAGTAAAGATTGCAGGCAAAATACGCAATTTCCATCCCGAAGACTTCGACATTCCTGCTCCGTTCGTGCGCAAGCAGGCCCACTTCACAGTGTTCGCCATGGCTTCGGCGGTGCAGGCAATGAAGGACAGCGGGCTTGTCACCGGCGAAAATATAGCATCCGAAGACCTCGGCACCATCGTATCTTCCGGCGTCGGAGGGTTCGACATCATAATGCAGAATGTCAAGAGCATCCTTGAAGAACCCACCGGAAAGTGGGTTTCTCCCCTCTTCGTTCCCAGCATGATAGCCGACATGGCGGCCGGGCAGATTGCAATCCGATTCGGAGCCCAGAACAGCTGTCTGAACATACAGACGGCCTGCGCAACCTCTTCCCACTCGATGGGAGAGGCCTACAGGGCAATCCGTCACGGCTACGCGAAGGCAATGATAGTGGGCGGCGCCGAGGAAGCGGCGGTTCCCATCGGCATCGCAGGCTTCGCCAACAGCAGGGCCCTCACCACCGAGCCGAACCCCAAGCACGCCTGCCTTCCTTTCAACAAGGACCGCGGCGGCTTCGTAATGGCAGACGGTTCAGCCGTAATAGTGCTCGAAGAGTGGGAGCACGCCGTTGCGCGCGGAGCGCACATCTACGCCGAAATGGTAGGATACGGCAGCACCTGCGACGCATACCACGCCACTGCTCCGCGTCCGGACGGCAGCACCCAGTCGCGCTGCATTGCCATCGCGCTTGAGCAGGCCGGATTCCAGCCCGGAAAAGACGTGCTCTATATCAATGCCCACGGCACGGGAACCCACCTCAACGACGTCGCTGAAACAAACGCCATCAAACTCGCCCTCGGCGAGGAGGAGGCGCACAGGGCGCACATATCCAGCACCAAGAGCATGCACGGACACATGTTCGGAGCAACGGGAACGGCCGAGGCCATCGCACTGATAAAGGCGCTGGAAGAAGGTATCATTCCTCCCACCATCAACCTCGACAACCCCGATCCGGAATGCGACCTCGACTACACCCCCAACAAGGCGCTGAAGGTCCAGGCCACCATAGGTATAAGCAACAGTTTCGGATTCGGCGGGCACAACGCCTGCGTCGCCTTCAGAAAAGTCTGATCATTATTCCCCGGATTCCTTGAGGCGCTCTGCGTTTTCGGCGATCTGGAGCTGGTCTATGCATTCCTGGATGTCTCCGTCCATGAATGCAGGAAGGTTGTACATGCTCCAGCCGATGCGATGGTCGGTAACACGGCCCTGGGGATAATTGTAGGTGCGGATTTTGGCGCTGCGGTCACCGGTGGACACCATGGTCTTGCGCTTGGCCGAGATCCCGTCGAGGTACTTCTGGTACTCCATGTTGTAGAGACGGGTGCGGAGCTCTTCCATGGCCCTCTCGGTATTCTTTATCTGGGAGCGTTCCTCCTGGCACTGCACCACTATTCCTGAGGGGATGTGGGTGAGGCGGACGGCGGAATAAGTGGTATTCACGCCCTGTCCTCCCGGCCCGGATGCGCAGAAGAGGTCCTTGCGGATATCCGCGGGGTTGAGCTCCACGTCGAATTCACCCGCCTCGGGGAACACTGCCACCGAAGCGGCGGATGTCTGTATGCGGCCCTGGGTCTCGGTCTGGGGCACCCTCTGCACGCGATGCACTCCGCTTTCGTACTTCATTGTACCGTAAACTCCGTCGGGACTCGAGAGCTTGAAAACAACCTGCTTGTAACCGCCGGAAGTGCCGAAGCTCTGGTCGGTAACCTCGAGTTTCCAGCCCTTGATTTCGGCATAGTGCTGATACATGCGGAAAAGGTCGCCTGCAAAGATTGCAGCCTCGTCGCCGCCGGTACCGCCGCGGATCTCCACGATGGCGTTCTTGCCGTCCTCTGGATCTGCAGGAATGAGCAGCAGTTTGATGTTCTGCTCCATGTCGGGGAGTTTCCCTTCGATTTCGGAAATCTCCTCGCGGGCCATTTCCTTGAGGTCCGGATCGCTCTCGTTCATCAGCACATCCTTGGCGGAGGAGAGATTCTCCACGGCCTTCTTGTACTCGAGCCCCGCCTGGATAATGGGTTCGAGCTGCTTGTAGTCCTTGTTCAGCTGGACATATTTCTTCATGTCGGCCATCACTTCCGGGCTCGACAGCTGCTCCTGCAGGGATGCGAACTTGTCCTGCAGCGAAAGCACCTTTTCCAGCAATGTATTTTCGTTTGCCATATTATCTGATTTCCTTTATGTAGCAGCGCCTGCGCATATAGAGACTGTGGTCGGGGTAGGCGCTCCAGATGTTTGCGGCGCTGTTGCTTTCTATCTGGGGATTGGAAATGCTGTCGCCATAACCATACTGCACGGCCTTCTCCGCCATCTTCTGGTAGTATATCGCGCTCACGCCCTTGTTCTGCCACTCGGGCACCGCGCCGTTTATCATGAGGTCCATGAGGGAGAAGTCGTTCTTTGCCCTGAGGATATGAATCCAGCCGAACGGGAAGAGGTGTCCCCCCGCCTTCTGCAGGGCCTTGCTCAAGCTGGGAGTGCAGATTCCGAAAGCCGCTATGTTTTCATGCTCGTCCAGCACCACAACCGAATTGCGGTCGTTTATGAAGGGAACTATGGCCTTGGCCTCCTGTTCTATTTCGGCTTCCGTGAAGGGGATGAAATTATACACGTTGTCCTTGAAGGAATCGGAATAGACATGGAAGAAACTCCTCACGAGAGCCTTGTCTTTCTTGAGTTTGTCCAGGCTCCCGAAATGAAGGTTGTAGCGCTGCTGAACCAGTTTCGCAACCCTCTTCGCCTTATCGGGAACCCCGAGCTGGGAATGCATGCGGTACTGCACCCAGTCGCACTCCTTGCGGAATCCCAGCTTCTCCACGAACTCCACATAGTACGGGTAGTTGTAAATGCAGTTGAAGGGAGGCACGTTTTCGTAACCTTCCACCAGCATGCCCTGTTTGCCGAGCGTATTGAAAAAGAGGGGGCCGTGTATGGTGTCCATGCCCTGGCTCTTTCCCCACTGCTGGGCGGCATCCAGCAGGAGTTTCGCCACGGCGATGTCCTCCACGCAGTCGAACCACCCGAAACGCACGCACTTCTTGGAGTAGCGTTCGTTGTAACGGGGATTTATCATCGCGCATATACGTCCTTTCACCTTGCCGCCGTCCTCAACGATCCACATCTTGTGGATACAATACTCGAGGGCCGCATCTTTGGTGAGAGTGTGCATCTGGTCGGAATGCATGGCGGGAACATACTGCGGACAGCCTTTGTAGAGGCGGTCCGGGAAAGCGACAAAACGCCTTAGGTCCCTTCTGGTGCTTACTTCTCTAAGTTCCATATAGCCTGCAAAGTTAGCGATTTTCAGCTATTTCTGCAATAGCGAGAATTACGGTCTGGGCGCAGACGCAGCCGAAAACCGCAGGCAGATAGCTGATGGTGCCGACATTGCTCCGCTTGTTGCGGGATTCCTCCCTTACCATCGCTCCCTCCACGGGTCTCTCCTCCGAGAATACGGCAAGAAAGCCCTTTTCTATCCCCAGATGGCGAAGACGCTTGCGTATCATGTATGCAAGGGGGCACATCCTGGTTTTCGAGATATCCGCTATCCGCACCATGGTGGCATCCGTCTTGGCTCCCGAGCCCATGGACGACACGAGCGGAATCCCGCAGGCAAGACACCACTGGATGAGGGCAATCTTGGGGCTGAGGGTGTCGATGGCGTCCACCACGTAATCATAGTCTTTTCCGAGCAGGGACGGGATGTTTTCTTCGGTGATGAACTCCCGTATGGTAAGAAGGTCGAGCTCGGGGTTGATATCCATGAGCCTCTCCCCCACCACATCAGCCTTCAGACGACCTACCGTAGAATGGAGCGCCGGAAGCTGACGGTTGATGTTGCTCTCCGCAACGGTATCGGAATCCACGAGGGTAAGGTGCCCCACACCGGCACGGGCGAGCATTTCAGCGGCAGCTGCTCCAACCCCTCCGAGGCCGACCACCAGCACCCGTGCAGCCGCAAGGGCGCCGAGCCCGTCAGGGCCCAGGAGAAGAGAAGTGCGCTGCTGCCAGGGTTTCATCAGCGGACCAGGTTCCAGTGCGGGCCGAAACGCTCGAAAGCGGCGCGGTCGAGTTCTTCCTGATGGTCGGGATGGGCGATGCTGATAAGCAGGCGGGCCCTTTCCTGCAGGCTTTTACCGTAAAGGTCCACGGCTCCGAACTCGGTGACTATCCAGTGGGCGTCCGGCCTCGGGGTCACCACTCCGGCTCCGGGATGCAGTTCCGGCACTATCTTGCTGCCGCCGTACTTGGTCTGGGAGGCGAATGCGGTTATGCTCTTTCCGCCCTCGCTCATCACCGCACCCTTTACGAAGTCGAGCTGTCCGCCGGTTCCGCTCCAGATGCGGGTGCCTATGGAGTCGGCGCAAATCTGCCCGGTGAGGTCAACTTCCACTGCGGAATTGATGGCCTTCATGTGCGGATTGCGGGAAATCACCCACGGGTCGTTGACATATTTGATGTCCTTCATCAGAACTGAAGGATTGTGGTCTATGAAGGAATAGACGTCGCTGCTGCCAAGAAGGAAGCTCGCCACCACCTTCCCGGTGTCTATCTTCTTGCATGAGCCGTCGATCACCCCGCTCTTGATAAGGCGGAGAAGGCCGTCTGCGAACATCTCGGTATGGAGGCCAAGGTGCCTGTGGCCGCCGAGCTGGGCCGCGAGGGCGTTCGGAAGGGCTCCTATCCCCATCTGGATGCAGTCGCCGTCCTCAACAAGCGCAGCGGCATTCCGCCCGATGAGAACCTCCGTGGGAGTCGGTTCTGCAAAGGCGGCCGTCACCAGCGGGGTATCGTCGCTCACAAGATAATCGAAACGGTCAAGCGGGATGAGTTCGCCGTATGCGAAGGGGACGTTGGGGTTCACAACTCCTATCACAAGGTCGGCCGATTCCACCGCTGCAAGGCTGCAGTCAACCGAGGTGCCAAGACTCACGCGCCCTTCCTCATCGGGAAGCGAGACATTCACCAGGGCCGCTCCGAGATGGATATACCCTTCGCGATACAGTTTCTGGCTCTCTCCCAGGTGCACGGGAAGATAATCGGCCCATCCTCCCTGAACATTCCTGCGGACATTCGGTCCAAGGAAAAAACCCTGGTCAAAGAAGATGCCCTGATAACGCTCTTCACTGTAAGGAGCCGGACCTTCGGTATGGAAATGGTGGAAATGCAGGTCGCGGACATCTCCGGCGTCGGCCCTGCGGCACAGTGCCTGAATCAGGCAGTGAGGGACGCTTGCGACGCTGGAAAGATGGATATGGCTGCCACTTTTGATATGGCTGACGGCCTCGTCGGCGCTGACAAAGTTTATCGGCTTCATGTCGGTATTATATGGTCTGCAAAGATAGGCATTATTTGTTATCTTTGCAGCATAATGCACACAAAGGAAGAAAAGATCGCGGCCTTTACAAGGGCCCTCGAAGTCATGGACGCCCTGCGTGACGGATGTCCATGGAACCACGCACAGACTAACGAATCGCTCAGGCCGCTCACCATCGAGGAGGTTTACGAGCTTTCTGACGCAGTGCTCGAAGGCAACTCCAAGGCCCTATGCAAGGAAGTCGGCGACCTTGCCCTTCATGTGCTCTTCTATGCAAAGGTTGCCGAGGAAAAGGGAGAATACGACATCGCAGACGTCCTCAGCGGCATGTGCGAGAAGATGATATTCCGCCATCCGCATGTTTTCGGAGACGCTTCGGGCCGTCCGATGACCGCCGAAGAGGTAGCCAAGGCCTGGGAACTCCGCAAGAAGAAAGAACGCAGCGGCAAAACGATACTCGAAGGAGTGCCGAAGAGCTGCGAACCCGTGCAGAAAGCATGGATTCTGCAGGACAAGGCTTCGGCAGTCGGGTTCGACTGGGAGTCGCCCGCCGACGTGTGGCCTAAGGTCGATGAGGAGATAGCCGAAGCTAAAGAGGCGGTAGGGATACAGGTCCGCAAGGCCCCCGGACGCAGCGGCAGTTCCGAAGTAAGCCAGGCCCATGCCGAAGAGGAGTTCGGAGACGCCATGTTCGCACTCGTGAACGCGGCACGCCTCTACGGGGTCGATCCTTCGGTAGCCCTCGCAAAAGCCTGCGACAAGTTCCAGCGCCGCTTTACCTATATGGAAACCGAGGCCGCGGCGCGTGGCCTGGACCTCGGAAAAATGAGCCTCGCCGAGATGGACGCCATCTGGGACGAAGGCAAGGCGAAAAGTCTTTAAACCAGATCGAAAAGGTTCTGGTGCGGAAGGGCCGCGGAGTAGCGCTGCCTGCACTGGCGCACGAAATTCTTCACCGTCCTTGAAAAACGGGGTCCCTTCCAGTTGTGCGTATTGGACACCATTATCCAGCACTCCCCGTCCGGGAAACGATACACGATGGCATTGGTCCCGGCAAGTGAACCGGTACGTATCCAGCTGTCACCCACATCACTCCATCCAATTCCGTACTTGTGGTTCTCATAAGGGGCCGTCATCTCGCGTATGCTCTTTACGGACAGAATGTCCTTCACTCCGGGAACGGCGTCGATGGAGGCTACGAAACGGGCGATTTCGGGCGTACTGGCCACCCAGCCGCCGGCTCCGGCGAGGGAACGGACGTCGCTGCCGCCATAGCACCTCACAACGCTGTCTGCGGAATTGTTGTATTCTGGCACGAGAGGATCGTTGTCCTGCATATAATAACGGACCTCGTTAGGATATCTGTCCTCGTAATAGTTGTAGGCAAGATGCATGTCGAGGCATCCGGCAGGTTCGAGCAGTTCTTCCTGCATCCATTTTTCATAGTCTTCGCCGGTAATCTTCTCGATTATCATGCTGAGGAGCAGATAACCGAAATTGTTATACTGCCGCGAGGAGCCCGGCTTGTACCCGAGCCGCCTTCCGAGCATCAGGCGCACCAGCGTCTCATGATCGGGAGCTTCCTCGAGACGGTAGATATTCATTATGTCGCGGGTGGTGAACATTGGATCGCCCCTCCGTATCGACAGGCCGCTCTCGTGCCGCAGAAGCTGCTCCACGGTAATATCGAAATAGGCTTTTTCCTTTATCGCTTCGGTATAGGCGGCGTCGCTCAGGATTCCGTCCGGACCGAACACCTTGTCGGAAAGCTTCAGCCGGCCTTGTTCATGCAGTTTCATGATGCCTGCCGCCGTGAGGAGCTTGCTCACGGAAGCGATTCTCATTATGTTGCCGGGGCCCATGGGAACGTCTTCATCCGCCTTGCCGTAACCTTTCGAATAAAGGAGGGAATCCCCCCGCATGACGCTCAGCGACATTCCTTTTATCCACCAGCGCTGCATAAAGGTGCGCATATCCCTGTCGAGCTTTTCAACGGAAGGGCCGGACTCGTTGGTAATCACCGCATTGAGGCCCTTTATCCTGTATCCGGGAGTTTTCTTTTTGCCTTTCTCTTTTCCCGGGAGCGCGCCTATGAGCAGGCATAGCAGCACGATGCACACTGCTCCCGCCGTCCCGAACACAACCTTGCCTTTTCTGCTCAGACGCCTCATTTTATAAGCCCCGCTTTCTTACCGAAATCCACAATGAAACCTGCCGTTCCCTCGATTCCGAGGATGGAGGAATCGAGGCAGAGGTCGTATTCCGAACTGTTCCCCCAGGAACCGAACGTAAAGAAATCGTAAAAGTCCCGGCGGGCCTTCTCTTTCTTGACGATAAGGTCCTCGGCCTCGGCGGGGGTGAGTCCCCTGCGTTCGGCGACCCTCCGGATGCGTACGGGAAGGGGTGCGCTTATGAAGACATCCAGGCAGTCCATTTCCCTCAGGACGTAGTTGGATGCACGCCCGACGAATATTGCAGGACCGTTCTGGGCGATGTCGCGTATGACGGAACTCTGCATCTTGAACAGGTCGTCATCGTTGATGTAATTCTGGCCGTAACCCTGGCTGGGAGCCACCGAGCGTCCGACGCCGAAAAGGCTCTGGAAAAAGCGGAAGCCCCGTTTTTCGTCCCTGCGTTCAAAGAACTCGCTGCTGAAACCGCTTTTCTCCGCCGCCTTGGCAAGGAGTTCCTTGTCGTACACGGGTATTGCGAGCATCTCCCCTATCGTCCTTGCTACCTGAAGCCCCCCGGAGCCGAACTGACGGCCAATGGTAATGATGGTGGTGTTTTCCATAATTAAATAGAACTGCCGAGAATGGACGGGTCGTCCCCATCCTTGAGTGAAGAGAACTTGCGCATCAACGCGACGATCATTGCCCCTGTAACCAGGAAAGAAATGGCGTCCGAGATGGGATAACTGTACCATACGCCGTCAACTCCAAACCAGAGCGGCAGCAGATAGACGAGCGGTACGAGGAAGAGAAGCTGCCTGGAAAGGGACAGGAAGATGCTCTTGTTCACCATTCCGAGGCACTGGAAGAAATTGGTCGAAACCATCTGCATCCCGACCAGGCAGAACGAAATGTTCATTTTCCGCAAACCGGTGCTTGCGAGGTCGAGCAGGGCGGGGTCGTCGGTAAAAATGGATACCGCAGCGCGCGGGAAAATCTCCGACACGAGGAAGCCCACCACGCAGACAGCCGTGGCCCATCCCGCAGTGAGAAGATACACCTTGCGCACCCTGCTGTATTTGCGGGCGCCATAGTTGTACCCGGCGATAGGCTGCATGCCCTGGTTGAAGCCCATGACAACCATCAGGAAAAGAAAACTGAAGCGGGCCACGATTCCGAAGGCGCCGATGGCGAGGTCGCCCCCGTATTTCCTGAGCTGCTGATTGATGAAGAGGTTAACTATGCAGGCGGCGCTGTTCATGAGGAACGGCCCCATGCCGATGGCGAGCGAGCGTCTTGCTATTGTCCAGTCTATTTCGAGCACGCGCCTGCCGAAATGCACCACTCCGTCTTTCCTTCCGAAGTAGAGCAACGCGTAGATGAGGGCGAGCAGCTGGCAGAGCACTGTGGCTACCGCCGCCCCCTGCACTCCCATGTCAAGGACATAGATGAACACAGGGTCCAGAGCCGTATTGCTGAGCACCGTAAAGAGGGTGAGGTGCATCGCCATACGGGGATTGCCGCAGGAACGGATGAGGCTGTTGAGTCCGAAATACATGTGGGATATGACATTGCCCAGCATTATCACGGTCAGATACTGCCTTGCAAACGGCATGGTGGCCTCGCTCGCTCCGAAGAAATAAAGGATGGGCCTCTCCCACATGAGCACTATCGCGGTGAAGAGGACGCCGAGAATCAGGTTCAGCGTTATCTCGTTGCTGAGCACCTTCTGCGCACTCTGGTAATTGCGCTGCCCCAGCATTACGGACATTATGGTGGACGCGCCCACTCCAACGAGAGTGCCGAGCGCGGCTCCGAGGTTCATTATTGGATTGCAGATGCCAAGGGCCGAAAGGGCCAGGGCGCCGCTGCCGGGAAGATGGCCGATGAATATGCTGTCCACCATGTTGTAGAGACTGGTGGCGGTCATGGCTATTATTCCGGGAACGGCATACTGACGCAGCAGCGACCCGATGCTCTTCGTTCCGAGTTCTACCGGAGCTCCTGTAACTCTATCGGGCATCGTCAGGGTTTATCTACAAGCTCAATGTCAAAACGCAGAGGGCAATATGCGGGAATGGACGAGCCATGGCCTGAAGGATATCCGAGCCCGGACCAGAAGAAGACGATGCCGGCTTCTTTCTGGTGCATGTGCAGGAATGCCTTGGCAAATCCGTCAACCACGTCATTCTGGCTGCCCGACATGGTTATCTTCGTATAGTCTTCGTTCCAATTGATAAGCTGCGGAGTATATGAAGAACGGGAAATGCCGTTGTCCTTGGCAACCTTTTCGACGTTCGTGTCAATCACCCTGCCGGAAAGGTCCCTGAGGATATAATTGCAGTATATCTCGCTGTCCGAGGAGAGCGGTTCGGAATCTTCGCCCGGCCTGGTCGTGAGGTAATACCATCCTCCGAGCTGTTCGTCTTCCACCGCATCAGGATAATTCTTCTGGATGAAACGGGCAAGGGAATCCTTTTCCCAGACTTCCGTTTCATCGAAGGCCTCGACAAGGGTAACCGTATAGACGGCAGTGGTGCCGCTGAGCAGCCAACCAGGGATGAGCGCCTTCCTGGTGCCTCCCGCCTTCATCGGCCCGAAAGCGGTTCCCGCCCCCGAAAGCATCTCCTCCAGGCCGTCGGGCAGATTGCCGTCGGCCCTGTAATAGATTACCGGACCATAGTAGGTGCCGGACTTGTAGTTGCCGTTTGCGGAATTGACGTCTCGAAGGGTACTGCTCTTGAAGTGGCCGTCGCGGTCGGTTATGGTATAATTGATGCGGATGTACTTTTCGTCGGAAAGGGCGTCTCCGCCGCCGGGCACCTCGTCCGAGGGGAAGATGTAGGCGCCGAGGGACGTGCGGACAGCATCGGAATGATACTTCTGCATGTATGCCTCAAGGGCTTCAGCTTCCAGTTCTTCATTATCGGAAGCCGTTTCCCTGGCGCAGGAGACAGTCACTGCGGCTGCAGCGAGAAGGAATATCAGTATCTTTTTCATCTGTTGTCTTTGTTTTGCAGGAATTGTGCCACGCAGAAAGCGATATGAGACCTCACGTCCGCTTCACTGCCAATGTCTTCCGGAAGCAGAATCTTGCCGCCGGCGGCCAGTTCGTGACCGCCCCCGTGGAAGAAGTCGCGGGCAAGGAGGTTCGCGCTCCAGCCCCTTTTGGAACGGATGCTCACGCGAAAATGGTCTCCGCCCCAGCGGGCGAAGATGCTGATGCCCACCTCGCCTATTCCAAGCGGAATGTTCACCAGTCCTTCGGTCTCCCCTTCCGCAAGAGGAAAGCGCTCCTGGAATCCGCTGTCGGCAACAATGCATGCCACGCCTCCCGGGAGTATGGCCATCTCGCTTCCAAGAAGGGATGCGAACGCACGGATCCTGGTTTCGCTGTAGCGCTGATACAGGTTGGACACGATTCCGTCCCTGTCCACTCCCGAGGCAAGCAGCAAGGATGACATCTCGAGAGTGCTGGGATAAACCGAATTCGCGAAGTTGTTGGTGTCGGTAGTCATGCCCGTCATGAGGGCGTAACGCGATTTTTCCGGAATCCCGGCGATATTGCCGCCTTCGCATCCCAGCAGTATCCAGAACAGCAGTTCGCTGGCCGAAGAGATGTCGGTGCGCGAAAAGACCAGGTCGAAGTCTTCGGCAGAGGGGTTGAGGTGATGGTCAATGAGAACCTTCGTTCCGGCCGGACACGCCCTAAGCAGAGGTTCAAGAGCCTCAGCCCTGCGGAATGCGTTCATATCCAGGACGAAGAGGGTATCGCAGGCGGAAAGTGCTCCGGCTGCCTCTTCGGGAGAGAGTGCCGCATCGATCAGACGCTCCCCTTCTGCAAGAAAAGCAAGCGTTCCGGGAAAGCTGTCGGGGAAGATGGCCGAAACCTTTTTCCCCTTTGAAAGCAGATAACGGGACAGCGCGACCTCGCTTCCGATAGCGTCTCCGTCAGGATGGGTATGCACCACGACGGCGGCATGACGGCAGGCGGTAACGGCCCCCCTGAAGGCATCCAACTCTTTTTGAGACAGTATTTCCATAAACTTTTCGTCTTGCAAATTTAACAATATTATTGCTTTTGAAGAATCATTTTTCTAACTTTGTAGGGTTTTATTCGGAAATCTAAAGAAAGTAAAAGATATGAAGAAATCATTGCAGGTCATCCTCGAGGTAGTTCTCGCCGTAATATGCGTCATCCTCGCGGTTGCAATTGTCAGAAGCATCAACAAACCGGTCGCCTTCAACAAGCAGAAGGCCTACCGCGAAAGCATAGGCGTGCAGCGTCTCAAGGACATCCGCACTCTTCAGGTTGCCTATAAGGCTGTCAACGGCAGATTCACCAGCACCGTTGACTCCCTCATCAACTTCTACAACACCGGCAACATGACGGTAGTCCTCCAGATCGGCAGTCTCGACGACTCCCTTGCCGTAGCCCACACCCAGGCCGTCAAGAATAAGAACCGCCGCATCACTCCCGCCCAGCTGTTCGAGCTCTACAAGGCCGGCGACAACAATCTCGTATTCTCCATCGAGAGCAAGGTCCCGGTGAGAGATACCATTTTCACCGACAGGCCCGAACTCGTGCTCGACTCGCTCAAATACATCCCGTTCTCCGGCGGAGCACCTGTCGAAATGGAAGCTGTCACCAAGATGGTCTCCGGCGTTCCCGTTCCCCTCTTCGAGGCCCGCATGCCGTATAAGCTCCTGCTCAAGGGGCTCGACAACCAGCTGCGCATCAATCTCGACGCCGACCAGCGTGCAAAGAACCGTTTCGAGGGTCTCCAGGTCGGTTCCGTAACCGCTCCTAACAACAACGCGGGCAACTGGGAATAGTGGAAGAATTATCCCTACTTACGCCAAAGTGCACTTTGGTGCCGGCGCATTTCTACAATCCGGCTTCTTCGAGAGATTCTCTCGGAGAAGTTGTCTTTTTGGATGACGCCGACGTGGTAAAGACGGTAGAAGTGCCCCAGTACGAAGCATGGCTGCTCTATGCAGTGCCCTCGGACGGAGTCACTGCGCTGCCGGAACTCTGGTACATCCTGCGGGACCTTCCTTCAATCAGGGAATACAACCGTATTCTGGCCACCTGGAAAGAAGGCAGGCTTTTCCTCGGTATAGCCCAGGGCGGGACGCTCATGCTGGCCAACAGCTACGAAGCCCCCGACTTCACAACGGCAGAGTATTATATCTTCCTGGCCCTCAAATCACTGCAGCTCAACCCCGAGGTTTCCTGCATCTATTTCCGTCATGGCATCGGAGCCGAGGATGAGATGAACCTTTACCGCTATTTCAAGTCGGTCGAGACCCTATGAGAATCATCGGAGGAAAACTCAAAGGCCGCATCATAAACCTTCCGCCCCGCTACTCCGCCCGGCCGACCACCGACTTCGCCAAGGAAGCCCTGTTCAACATATTGGACAACGAATACGAATTCGAAGACCTCAAAGTGCTCGACCTCTTCGGGGGCACCGGGGCTATCTCCTACGAATTCGCATCAAGAGGCGCCGCCCGCGTATATTGCGTCGAAATGTCGCGGGACAACGCGTCTTTCATCCGCACGGAAGCAGCGCGCCTGGGGCTGGACGCCGTAGTTGCTGTCCATCAGAACGTTTTCGACTTTCTGCCCATCTGCAGGGAGCGCTTCGACATAGTTTTCGCCGACCCGCCCTATGCTCTCGAAGGTCTGGAAACCATTCCCGACAAAGTGATGGGTGCGGGCATACTGCATCCCGAGCGTTATTTCATACTCGAGCACGGCGGCGAACACTCCTTCGCCGGCCATCCGCTATTCGTTAAGGAGAAGGTGTACGGACGCGTACACTTCAGCTTCTTTGAGAGCAGGTAAGCTTCTTTCCCGCAAGCACATAGAAAAGCGCCACCGCAATGGCGAACACCGACACCGCGATATACGGTATCCAGGCCGCCGGCATGTGGAATCCTATCTTGTCAACACAAATATAAGTGGTGCAGACCGATGTCATGAAAGCAGCCGGAAGCATGGTGATAAGATAATATGCGCCTTTCTTGTTGAGTACAAGCCATGCGGTCGCCGTCCACAGCGAGAAGCATGCAAGAGTCTGGTTCGCCCAGCCGAAATAGCGCCAGATGGTATTGAAGCCGTTTTCATCGGCGATGTTGTACCAAAGAAGCAGGGCGGCTACAGCGAACAGGGGAACCGCTATTACAAGGCGGTTAAGATGCTTTTTCTGCTCCAGGTGGACGAAATCCGCAACAATGAGACGGGCGCTCCTGAAAGCAGTATCGCCGCTTGTTATGGGAGCCACGACCACACCGAGTATGGCAAGGATGCCTCCGAAAATGCCGAGCCAGTTCCTTGACACCTTTGTAACCACGGCAGGTGCAGCTGCAGTGAGGTCGCTGCCCACTTCGGCGGCTCCTCCGGCAAAGAAGAAATAGGAAGACACGGCGGCCCAGATGAGAGCTACGACACCCTCGGTGATCATTGCCCCGTAGAATATGGGGCGGCCCATCTTTTCATTCGTGAGGCACCTCGCCATGAGGGGGCTCTGCGTGGCATGAAAGCCCGATATCGCACCGCATGCTATGGTTATGAAAAGACACGGGAAGAGGGGCTGTCCCTTCAGAAGACCGGTGGCCTCCCCCATGTTTCCGAGACCGTTCCACACCTCCGGGAGCGAAGGCCATTTGATGAACAGGCACACGCACAGGGCCACCGCCATAAAGAGCAGGGCGAAGGCGAAT
Organism: uncultured Bacteroidia bacterium; assembly: GCA_902797435.1. Classification (GTDB taxonomy): domain Bacteria; phylum Bacteroidota; class Bacteroidia; order Bacteroidales; family UBA932; genus Cryptobacteroides. Next base: position 147,583 of record CADBSV010000044.1, on the reverse strand, counting down.
ACAGGATAAAAACGGCCTATTATCTTGTCGATGGGAAGCAGCGTGGCGATTATGTAGTACACGAACACTATCCCCACCCAAATCATGATGGAAGTCCGCGCCGTAGCCGAAAGCGGTGCTATGTCGCCAAGAATAAGTGCGGGACTATAAACGAAAACGGTTCCCACAAGCATGAGAAGCACTATGCTGAACACCAGCAGAACCGCACTCGTTCCCTTGCCGAGATACTGACGCACAAGGTCCGGCAGTCCGGCCCCTCCGTGGCGGATGCTGAGCATCCCGGTGAAATAATCGTGCACGGCACCGGCGAAGATGCAGCCGAACACTATCCACAGATAGCTGGATGGACCGAATTTAGCCCCCATTATGGCTCCGAAGATAGGCCCCGTTCCGGCGATGTTGAGGAACTGGATCATATACACCTTCCAGGCCGGCATGGGAACATAATCCACGCCGTCGGCTTTTGTTATTGCAGGTGTTTTGCGGGACGGATCGGGCCCGAAGACCTTATCCACAAACTTTCCGTAAAGGAGATAGCCCAGCACGAGGGCCACAATGGAAATAATGAACGAAATCATAGCAACGAATATAAGAATTTTCTGCCGAATGGCAGTGTTTTTTGTTATTTTTGCATTCGTGAAACTCATTTCCATCCTGATAGCGCTCATCTCCCTTCTGCCACAAGCCACAAGGCAAAGACAGGACAGCATCCCCTCCTCAGAGCAGCGGGGCGTATGGCTGGCCACCGTGGGCGGGCTCGACTGGCCCCGGGGGGAACGCTCCCACTTCGTGCAGCGCTCCGACCTCATAGGAACAATACGCGAGCTTGCAGCGATGGGCTGCAACACCCTTTATTTCCAGGCGGTGAGCGAGATGGATGCAATGTATGCCTCGGACATCCTTCCATGGAGCCGTCAGCTAACGGGAGCGGAGGGCATGTCCCCCTACTTCGATCCCCTGAGCATCGCGGTACGGGTAGCCCATGAGAACGGGATGGCCATTCACGCATGGATAAATCCCTTGAGGGTCAGCCTCAGCGACTCCACCGAAAGGGCCCGCACGCAGGTAAAGTATTCGCATCCCGAATGGGTGCACAACTACCGCGGACGCGAGTATCTGGATCCGGGAAATCCGGAGGTTGTGCAGTTCCTGTCGGACGTGGCAAGGGAAATCCTCTCCCGTTACGACGTTGACGGACTCCATATCGACGATTACTTCTACCCCGACGGACTCAAGGAGGACACCAGGGGCTGGAGCGAGCCCGGAGCGTGGAACGATTCCACGCTCTATGCGGCGCACGGCAAGGGAAAGTCCCTCGAAGAATGGCGTTACAGCAACATCGACAACATCGTAAAGACCCTTCACGAAACCACGCATTCAGTCCGCCCCGACGCAGTTTTCGGAGTGTCTCCGCAGGGGCGGGTCTCCAACAGCTGCCGCCTGTACGCCGACCCGCGCAGGTGGGTGCGTGACGGAAGCGTAGATTATATCCTCCCGCAGTTGTACTGGAGTATAGGCAGGGGCGATTTCGCAGCGTTCCCGAAAGTCCTCAGGGAATGGCAGAACGTCATGAACGGAATACCCCTGTATATCGGACTGGCGGCCTACAAACACGATCCTTCATTCTACAGGCGCAGGGTCGATTCGGGATTCAGGAACGTAGAAGAGTTCGGGCGGCAGGTGGAGATGGTCCGCGACTGCTGGTACGCCTCCGGACATGTATGGTTCCGGACAAGGGACATCCTCGAACGGGAAGACCTGCGCGACTACATCACCGCCGAGATATACCGCTGAAGCAACCATGAAAATCGTATGCGACGATAAGATTCCCTTCCTCAGGGGCGTATTCGAGCCATACGCCGAGGTTGTGTATCTGCCCGGAAAGGACACTGACGCCGAAACCGTAAAAGACGCCGACGCCATCATCACCCGCACCAGGACGGCCTGCGGGAAGCAGCTCCTCGAAGGTTCCGGAGTAAAGATAATAGCAACCGCCACAATCGGTTACGACCATATAGACACCCGCTGGTGCGACGCTCACGAGGTAGCCTGGACCAATGCTCCCGGCTGCAATTCCGGCTCGGTCATGCAGTATATCGTATCTGTCCTGTGCGTACTTGCAGAGCGCTTTTCCCTGCGTTTCGAAGACCTTACGCTCGGCGTAGTGGGCGTAGGGAACGTTGGCTCGAAAGTGGTCTCCGCCGCCAGGGCGCTCGGGATGAACGTCTTGCAGTGCGACCCTCCGCGAGCTCGAAGGGAAGGCCCCGGGGAATTCGTCAGCCTCGACGAAATTATCCGGAAGGCAGACATCATCACCTGCCACGTGCCCCTCATCGAAAACGGGCCCGACAAGACCCGGCATCTTTTCGACGCCGGCAGAATCGCCCTTCTGCGGGAAAACCAGATTCTCATCAACTCCTCGCGGGGAGCCGTGATCGAAGGCGATGCGCTGAAGGATTCCCTTAAGGCCGGAGCGCTCAAAGCCGCAGTCCTGGACGTATGGGAAAGCGAACCCCAGGTGGACAGGGAACTTCTCGGCCTGCTTGCCATAGCCACTCCCCATATAGCGGGTTACAGCGCCGACGGCAAGGCAAACGGCACCGCCGCCAGCGTACAGGCCGTGGCGAAATTTTTCGGCCTCCCGCTTGAAGGCTGGCGCCCAGAAGGCATCCCGGCCCCCAGACAGGCCCTCGAAATAGGGATTGACGCTGCCGGCAAGACCTTCCGGCAGGTCATCTGCGAAGCCGTACTCCACAGCTATGACGTACGGGAAGACGACAGGAGTCTTAGAAAAAACCCGGAACTTTTTGAAAAGCTCCGGGGAGATTATCCCGTCAGAAGGGAATTCGGATGTTTCTCAGTCAAACTGCAGAACGGCTCCGCCAAAGAGGAAGAAGCCCTCGCAGCGCTTGGTTTCAGACTGAAATAGTTCAGGCGTCCATCGCCTGGCAGGCTGTAATGGCCACCATCTTGTAGATGTCATCCACAGAGCATCCACGGCTGAGGTCGTTCACCGGCCGGGCGATGCCCTGGAGGATGGGGCCTATTGCATCGGCGCCGCCAAGGCGCTGGATGAGCTTATAGGAGATGTTGCCCACTTCGAGATTCGGGAAGACGAGCACGTTGGCGCTGCCTGCTATCTCGGAGCCCGGAGCTTTCTTCTTGCCAACGGAAGGCACCAGGGCCGCATCCGCCTGAAGTTCTCCGTCTATCTTGAGGGTCGGATCCAGCTCTTTGGCGAGGGCCGTGGCTTCCACCACCTTGTCCACCACCTCGTGCTTTGCGGAGCCCTTCGTCGAGAAGGAAAGCATAGCCACGCGGGGATCGGAGAATCCTGCGACGCTCCTTGCGGTACGGGCCGTGCAGACGGCAATCTGGGCCAGCTGGCCTGCGTCGGGAGCAGGAGTGACCGCCACATCGCCCACTACAAGCACACCATTTTCGCCATATTCGGGAGCCTGTGTAACCATCAGCATTGCGCCGCTTACGCAGGTGATGCCCGGGGAGCACTTAATTATCTGAAGGGCGGGACGGAGAGTCTCTCCGGTAGTGGAGAGGGCACCGCTTATCTGCCCGTCGGCATCGCCGTTTTTAATGATAAGGCATCCGAAGTAGAGCGGATTGAGCACAAGGCGCCTCGCTTCTTCGATTGTCATGCCCTTTTTCTGGCGGAGCTGGAAGAGCAACTGGGCATATTCTTCGGTCTTGGGACTGGTCTCCGGGTCGATGATAGTGGCCTTCCCTATATTCTCAAGCCCGAGTTCCTCCGCATAGGCGAGCACCTTTTCGCGGTTCCCTATGAGAATGATGTCAGCGAGGCCGTCGGCGATGGCGCGGTCTGCCGCGGTAATCGTGCGCTCCTCGAAGGATTCCGGGAGCACGATGCGCTGCCTGTTCGATTTGGCGCGCGCTACAATCTGATCGATAAGTGACATTCTATTCGTATAATGCTGAAACTATATGCATGGTGTCGCGGGCGATCATGAGTTCCTCTTCTGTGGGAATCACGGCCACCTTTACCTTTGATTCGGGAGTAGAAATCATTGCTTCAACCCCGGCCGCAGCCATATTCGCATCGTAATCTATCTTGACTCCGAGGTATCCGAGATGTTCGCATACGCGGCGGCGCAGACGGCTGTTGTTCTCCCCTATTCCGGCTGTGAATACGATAAGGTCCACACCGTCGAGAGCCGCAGTATAGGAGCCTATGAGCTTTACGATGTCATAGGTTAGCTTCTTGAACACGAGCTTGGCCTTCGCATCGCCGTTTTCCGCAAGGACATTGAGTTCGCGGGCGTCGGAAGTCTTCTGGCTCAGGCCGATGAATCCGCTCTTCTTGTTCATGACCTCGGTCATCTGATCGGGAGTAAGGTTCTCCTTCTTCATGATATAGGGAACGATATTGGCGTCGATGCAGCCGCACCTTGTTCCCATTATCATGCCTTCGAGAGGAGTGAATCCCATGGAGGTGTCGATGCATTTTCCGTTGAGCACCGCACACACCGAAGAGCCGCTGCCGATATGGCAGGTTATGATTCTGGAATCGTTTATGTCCAGCCCGGCAAGACGGGCCCCCTCGTGCGAAACATAATTATGGGAAGTGCCGTGGGCGCCGTAACGGCGGACATGGTATTTGCTGTAATACTCGTAAGGAAGGGCGTACATGTACGCGTAGTCGGGCATCGTCTGGTGGAAGGCTGTATCGAACACCACCACCTGCGGAACCTCCGGTAGCACTTTCTGGCATGCGCGAATTCCGAGCAGATGGGCATGGTTGTGCAGAGGGGCGAACTCAGCGCAGATTTCAATCTTTTCCAGCACGTCTTCGTTTACGAGAGCGCTGCCGGCAAAAAAGTCGGCTCCCTGCACTATGCGGTGACCTACCGCCTCGATGTCAGCAAAACTCTTGAGCACTCCATGCTCGGGACTCACAAGGTCGGCAAGGATGAGCTGCATGCCCACGGTATGGTCGGGAACAGGAAGGTTTACGGTTATCTTTTCCTTCCCCGCAGCCTGATAGTTGCTTATCCCCTCGGGGAGACCTATTTTTTCTATAATTCCTTTGGCCAGGATGTCATAAACATCATCGCCCTTCATGTCCATAAGCCTGTACTTGATGGATGAAGAGCCGCAATTGATTACAAGTATTATCATTGAGCAGTTTTTAATTACGCAAATTTAATCCCTTTTTTCCGATATTAAAATTTTATGTTCCACAAAAACGGAAATTTTCCGTTTTACACCCCCGTTTACCACAATTCAGAACGGGAAGCAGCCTATATTGAAGCCCATGGAAAAGGGAACCGCAGATATAGTGAAGCTTTCGCTCCCCTTCACCGGCGGAGCAGGAGCCGCGGCAGCCCTGTTGGGAGCGCCTTCAGCACAGGAATTCCGGGCTGCAGCCGGTGCCGCATGCCTTGTCGCAGCCGCCGCGGTCTTGGCTGCGGTCTGCCTTCGCAAGGGCCGCAGCACGGCCCTTACGGCCCTGCTCTTCTTCTTGCTTGGAGCCCTGTGCCGGGCTGCACAGTGGGAACTGCCAGGCAGCCAAGGCACTTCCGCTTCCCTTCCGGAAAGGGCGCTGCAGGGCTTTTCGCAGGCGATATCCCGGATTCCGTTCCCCCATGAAAGCAGCGGAGCCCTGCTGCGGGCACTGCTCACCGGGCAGAGGGACAGGCTCGGCGCCTCCATGGTAAAGGCCTTCCGGGCAGCGGGAGCATCACACATTCTGGCCCTTAGCGGCCTGCATCTCGGAATCATCTACCTGACACTCGGCAGGCTCCTTTCTTTCATGGGGAATACCCCGGCGGCATGGCGCATCCGCTCCGCGCTCACAGTCATGTTCTGCGGCTTCTACACAGTTATGACAGGAGCCGGTCCATCCATTACAAGGGCCTTTCTCTTCATCGCCCTGTCCGAAATATCCCGCAATACGGCCTTCAGAAAGAAAGAACCACTGAACATTTGGTGCGCCGCGCTCATCATTCAGCTCTGCGCAAAACCATCAGTCATCTCCTCCGCCGGATTCCAGCTCTCCTATCTGGCCATGCTGGGTATTTTCGTGCTGTTGCCGGCACTGCAAGGCTGGTATCCTTCCGTAGGACGCATTGCCGACCGGTTCGATCCTTTCCGCCGCTTATGGAACGCCATGGCCCTGTCGCTGAGCTGCCAGGCATTCACCGCTCCGGTGGCATGGATTCATTTCCATTCCTTCCCCAGGTACTTTCTCCTGTCGAACCTTATTTCCATGCCGCTCACAAGCGCCCTCATGATATGCGGGCTTGCATGCACCGGAGCGGAAATCATGGGAGCGGAGCCCGGTTTCCTTATTAAAGCAACGGACCGGATCGCCTTCTGGCTGATCCGGTCCCTCGAAATCATAGCTTCGATGTGAAGCCGTTTATTCTTTGACGCAGCGGACGGAAGCGTAGAAGGACTTCTTGTCCATGGCCTGCACGAAAATGTCGTTGGAATCGGCCCTCATGTACCTCACCAGAGCCGTTTCGGCATCCGGAGAATCCGAAGTCCAGAAAACCGCCATCTCGCCGTAACCCTTGAAACTGAGCTGCGGGCCCGACACGGTGAGATATCCCCATGGCATTGCGGTAAAGAATGTCCCGTTGTCCATTTCGATGGAACTGCTGATGTAGGGCCACATTGCGCTGCCGTTGAAATATACATTTCCCTTGAGTGCTCCGGCGGCCCCGCTTATGGTCTCCCCTGCCGTTCCGGTGCCGGCCAGGGAAACAAAATCGGAATCGGACGGAAGACGCCATCCGGCGGGGCAGGCAGTGGCTGCCTCTTCCCAGTTGTAGAACCTTCCCGCGATGTAATTCATAGCTTCCGCCTCCTCATAGGAGTAGCCGGAGCCGTCCCAGGCCAGATTCTGCAGCATCCATGCCCCTGAGGCATCGGAAGATGCATAGTATGGGTCCGAACTGCGGGAATCGAAGAAGAAGGTGTTGACCTCGTAATGGAAAGGATGCCTGCGAAGAGAGCCTTTCAGAGTGTCAAGGGAAGGATTGACTATCGTAAAAGTCCCCGATGCATAAGAGCCGCTATAGCCTGACGCATAGGCGTAAACACCTATCGAGAAAGAATCGAGAGAATCGCTCGAAACCACAAAATCATACTCCGCCGGCCCCTTTTCGCCTTCTTTGCGAAGAGTATCATAAGCCGACTTCAAAGGATTGTACAAGCGGTACCCGACAAGACTGTCCGCCCTGTCGCTTCCCTTGTAAAGCCCCGAAGCAGTGATATGATACACCTCGCCCTTGAGGACGTACGATGGAATCGAAGTTATTCTGAGTTTTCCCGACAGCGCAGGCGTGCTGTCTTCGTCGTCTTTCTTGCAACCGGGCAGGAGCACGAGCCCCGAGACCATCATTGCAAAAATGTATTTCGAAATTGTTTTCATCCTGTATTGAAGATAGGTACAAAGATCAAGCCATTTTAAGGGTCAGGTCGGCATAGTCGGTAGCGGCCGGCCTGTGGGTGATGCAGAGTATGGTCTTGCTGCCATGATATTTCCGCGCAAGGTTCTCCAGAAGTTCAGCCTCCGTTTCGGCGTCGAGCGCACTGGTGGCCTCGTCGAGGACGAGTATTCCTCCGGGACGCAGCAGTGCCCTTGCAATCGCTATCCTCTGGGCCTGCCCCTCGCTCAGTCCCTGCCCCACTTCGGCACACAGGGTGTCGAGCCCTTCGGGGAGGTCCTTTACAAAATCGGCGGAAGCCTGGTGCAGGGCTTCAAGGAGCTGTGAATCAGAAGCCTCCGGCGCCGCAAGCAGCAGGTTCTGCCGTATGCTTCCGCTCATGAGGGAATTGCCCTGCGGGACATACATGAAATTGCAGAGCGTGCCGGGGCCGGAAGGGATGCAGGCGTCCGGGCCATAAAGCATTACGCTGCCTTCCGATGGCTTGAGCAGGTTCATTATCACCCTCACCAGGGTGCTCTTCCCGCTGCCGGTAGGGCCGAGGATCGCGGTCATCGTTCCGGGACGGAAATCGAAGGAGAGCCCTTCGAACACCGGCGCAGCAGAATCTTCGTAACGGAAAGAAAGGTTCTCCAGCCTTATTCCGGGAGCTCCTTCGAGTCGGATATCGTCTCCCGTCTGCTCCTGCATCTGCTCCGAGAGCTCCATGAGCCTGTCCTGGCTCGAAAGGGCCCTGATGAAAGACGGTATCTGTGTAGCCAGATCGGCCACCGGACGCTGCACCTGCCCCACGAGCTGCAGGAATGCGGTCATAAGGCCATAGGTGACGGTGCCCTTGCTAAGCCCGTAGATGCTCCACACGAAAGCCGCGGCATAGCCGAGCATGAACCCGAGCTGCAGGAAAGTGCGTGAGAAGGCGGCGTATCCGAGCCTGACAAGGGTCTTGCTGCGCACGTCGTCCTGAATGTCATCCAGCTGCTCCAGGACATCTTCGGTGCTTCCCATGGTGCGAACCACTATGCGGTGCTGGATATTCTCCTGCATGTGGGCCTGCACCAGGCTGTCTCCATGGCGGATATCGTTGGTAAGGGAGCGCATCTTGCTGAAGAACATGCGGCTTCCAATCACTGCTACAGGCATTATGAACACCAGTATCCAGCCCAGTTCTGGGGAAAGTGAGAAAAGGAAGATGCATGCAGCTATGAACTGGCACACGGTGACAAACACCCCGGGAAGGGAAACGCAGATAAAATCGACCACCACGCGAATGTCCTCCTCGAGACGGTTGATGGTATCGGCGCTGTGGAAACGGTCCTTGCCCTTCCAGATGCTGTGCATAACCTTGGAGAACACGGCTGCACGGCCCCGGTTCTGGGCTTCCACCACTATATATCCCTCCCAGTAACGGGATGCGGTGCGCACGGCTATCTGCAGCAACAGAATACCGATAAAGAAGCAGACCCCGCTGAGAAGAGACCCTTCGGCCACACCCGTGGCAAGGTCAACCACCCTTTTGCTGTACCATACGAAAAGCAGCGAAAGAGCCACCTGCACCAGCCCCAGGAGACTGCTTACAAGCACCCTCCAGCGCACCGGATACAGGGTTTTCATCAGCCCCCGGAAACAGTCCTTCAGCGGCCTCATTCCTCTGTCAGCCCTATTTCTGCCCATTTGGCAGCAATGGCGGCGGCATCCTTGGAAGCCGTCTGCTCATCCACTTCATATTCGTCCAGAAGGAGTTTCTTCAGATCCTCTACCGAAAAATCCTTTCCTTCCACCGCTTCCCAAAGGTAGGCGGCCGTGGAATTGAGCGAAACCATCTTGTTGAAATTAACCTGCGAAGGCCCTTCGCCGGTAACAATATGCTCCCCCAGGAGGGAACGGAGCTTGAAACCTTCTTTGATTCTCATATAGTAATGTGTTTTATTCGTCTGTAAATGGCAAGATAATACCTCCTGAACCAGGACGGAAGGGCTGCCCAAAAGCGCCAGCGGCGCATTTCGGAAGCCGATGCGGGGTCTTTGTCGGGGCGGCCCGGCGTCTGTATGGCCTTTACGGTGCCGACGACATTCCCCACAAGGCAGCTCTCCTGCCCGCGGTAATTGCCGTCTCCCTGCAAGGTCACCTTCCCGCCGCCCGTGACAGCCCTCACCCTGTGAAGGACATAGGACCCGGGACGGATTTCGGCAAGGACTATGTCTCCGGGAGATACGCTGGCGCGCTTTTCCAGAAGGACGCTGTCCCTTTTGCCTTCGATGAAGGGAAGCATGCTCAATCCTTTTGTCATGATAACCACGGTATTGCCTTCGGCAAGGAGTTCCTTGACGCTTCCGAGCATTACCTCGTTGGGCAGGATTATCCGGGTTGGAGTCATAGGGCAAGGAGGGTTTCGGAAGACACCCTCGCGGCATCGGCGTCGGGACGGCACTCGAGGGTGAAGCAGGGCACCGCCGCCACAGTCTTCTCATAGGCTTCGTGAAGCCCGTCCGCCATTGCGGAATCGAATTTGAAGCCCGAACTCGAAGAGTACAGCAGGGCGTATGAAGAGAATATCGTCTTCCGTGTAATGCGGTTTTCGGAGTTTCTCACAATCTCGCAGATGGCCCCGGCCGGATAGTGTTCGTTCCTGTAACACGGAGTCTTTCCGCTCCAGGGCGACCCGAACACCTCCACGTGACCGTCTTCCATAACCCTTATCACCGGGTTGTCGTCGTTGAGCAAACGGCTCCCGGGGATGTTCTCCAGCCACATCCTCGAATGGGTGCTCTTGCCCGTGCCGCTCTTTGCCAGCCACAGGTATGCCTTTCCGCCGTTTACGATGACGGAGGCGTGCATTTCGAGCGTTTTCAGGCATGCCGTGCTGAATGCGAACATGAGCATGGCGGCATTGTTAAGCGCGAAAAGTGCATCGGAAGGGTTGAGAATCTGCAGCCTGGCCCGTGTGAAAGACCTGTCCGCCACGGCCCGCCCCGAGAGCGGACGTCCCTGGCAGGGAGACATTTCAAACGCCCAAGATTCCCCGCCGCGATACAGCAGAACCACCGGCTGGAGAGGTTCCTCGCTGCCTCCGTACACCTTTTCCATGGTTATTTCGGGCTGGCTGTCCACCAGCTCCACAGTAAACAGGGAAGGCTGGGCGGACGGAAGCTCGAAAGGCCTGTACTGCGCCAGCTGACCCCACAGCGGGTGGGCATCCGGGATGTCGAACGAGAAAATATGTCCGGCTACTCTATAACTTCTTGTCATATCAGCGCAAAGATAGTCATTTTGCGCGATTTTTTAATTATCTTTGCCTTCTATGGAAGAAAGTATAAATCTCGAATACAATACCCGGCGCGAAAGGCTCGCAATGCCGGAATACGGCCGCAGCGTGCTCAAAATGGTGGAGAGTCTCAAGGACATCCCGGAAAAGGGAAAAAGGAGCGAGCAGGCAAAGGCTGTCGTAAAGACGATGGAAGTGCTCAACCCCCAGGTGCGCTCCCAGGAGAACTGGGAACATAAGCTCTGGGACCATCTCTACATGATAGCCGGCTACGATCTCGATATCGACTCCCCCTGGCCCTCCCCCGTCAAGGAAGAGATGGAGACAAAGCCCGTCCCCCTTCCCATGAAAGACAGCCCCATAAAGGCCATGCACTACGGGCGCAACATCGAGCGCATCATCGACCTCATCTGCGAGCAGCCTGAAGGCGAAACCAAAGAGCTCCTTCTCCGCAATCTCGCCGTTTACATGCGCACCCAGTACCTCATCTGGAACAAGGATTCGGTGGCCGACGAAACCATCTTCGAAGACATAGTAAAACTCTCCGGAGGAAGGATCTCCGTCCCGGAAGGGCTGGAGCTCGGGAAAGTGTCCCAGGACGCAGTATTCGCACGCCCGGGACAAGGCCCCCAGGCAGGGAAGAACAAAAACAGAAACCGTAAATTCAGGAACAAGAACAGGGGCAAACAATGAGAAAATTCTGGGAAAATCTGGCATTCTGGCGCAAATGGGATGACAGCGAGCGGGCGATAGCCGTCAAAATTGCCGGCCTGCTCGTGGCGGCTCTCGCCGTATTTGTCCTGCTCGGGATAGTATCCTATCTCTTCCACTGGAAGGAAGACATGTCGCTGCTGAGCAATCCCGCCATGATGGACAGCGGAGTGGCAGCCGGCAACGTTGCCGGAAAACTCGGTTACAAGACCGGCCATCTGCTGGTATGCCGCCTGTTCGGGCTCGGAAGTCTTGCCCTGCTCGTGGTGCTTGGAGCCGTGAGCGCGAGGCTCATCGCCGGACGCTGGCACTATTCCCTTCTCAAAACCACTCTCGTTGCAGTTTTCGGAGCGTTCGTTTCTTCCGTCATCCTCGCATGCATCGGCAGTCTGTCCGGTCTCCAGAATGCTTTCGGAGGCGGACTTGGAGGAGAATTCGGAGCTCAGGTCATAGAATGGTCCGACAACCTTTTCGGCAAATGGCTGACCCCGGTATTCGCACTGCTGCTTCTGATAGTCTATCTGTTCTTCTCTTCAAAGAGGTTCACCACATGGCTGTATGGACTCCTGAACCGGCCCCCAAGAGAAAAAGCCCCGAAAAAGGAGCATCCGGAGAATACCCCCGAGGAGAAGGAAGTCACTGAGGAGCATAAAGCCCCTGAAGAACAGAATACCCCCGAGGAGAAGGAAGTCACTGAGGAGCATAAAGCCCCTGAAGAACAGAAAACCCCCGAGGAGAAGGAAGTCACCGAGAATCAGAAAGACCCCGAGGAGCAGGAAACCCCGGAGGGTCAGGACCCTCCCGAAGAGCAACCTGCCAATGATGACATCAAGATAGAGGTCGTTACCGACGATACCCTGGAGCAGGAGGTCAAGGAACTGAAGCCTATTGACAACCGCATGGATCCGCCCGAAGGGCTTCCTTGGTACAAGTTCCCGAGCATCTCCCTTCTCGAAGACCATACAGGAGCCAAGCGCGAGGTAAGCAACGAAGAACTCACCCGCAACAACAACAAAATCCGCGCAGCCCTGCAGACCTACCGCATAGAGGTAACCGACGTGAAGGCCATCATAGGCCCCACCGTAACCCTCTACAAGGTAAACCCCGCCCCTGGAGTCAAGATTTCCGAAATAAAGAAGCTTCAGGAAGACATAGCCCTCAGTCTTAAGGCAAGGGGCGTGCGCGTTGTCACCCTTCCCGACTCGGTGGGAATCGAAGTGGCCAACGACACCCCGAGCATCGTTCCGCTGAAGAACCTTCTGAACAGCGACACGTTCCGTAGCAGCAAATACGAGCTTCCGGTTGCGATTGGCTATACCATCACCCAGGACGTGAAGGTGTTCGACCTTGCCGACGCCCCGCACCTGCTCATCGCCGGCGCCACGAAGCAGGGAAAGAGCGTGGGGCTCAACGTCATCGTGTCCTCGCTTCTCTACAGCAAGCATCCGTCGGAACTGAAGTTCGTGTTCATCGACCCGAAGATGGTGGAATTCAGCGCCTACAACAGCCTCCTTCACCATTATCTCGCCGTGCTTCCCACCGCCGGTGACGAAGAGCAGGAAAAGGAATTGGCCATCGTGAAGAACCCCAAGGACGCCGAGAAGGTGCTGCGCAGCCTCTGCATAGAGATGGACGAACGCTATAAACTGCTGAGCAATGCAGGCGTAAACAAGCTCACCCTCTACAACGAGAAATACAAGGCCCGCAAGCTCAATCCCGAAAAGGGCCACAGGTTCCTCCCCTATCTGGTGGCGGTGGTTGACGAATACGCCGACCTCACCATGACCATAGGCAGCAGTCCCGAGGTACGGGCCGCATCCAAGAGCATCACCAACTCCATCATCCGTCTGGCCCAGAAAGGCCGCGCTGCCGGCATACACGTGATTCTCGCAACCCAGAGGCCTTCGGTAGATGTCATTTCAGGCATCATCAAGAGCAACTTCCCAATGCGCATCGCGTTCAGGGTCGCCTCCAGGGTTGACTCCATGACCATCCTCGATGCACCGGGAGCAGAAAAGCTGATCGGCCGCGGCGACATGCTCTGGAGCGCAGGACTCGACACCGAACGCATCCAGTGCGGCTATGTGAGCGGCGAGGAAATCGACTCCATCACGGATTTCATCGGAGAGCAGGAAGGCTACAAGAAGAGCTACAACACCCCGTATTATCTGCCCGACGTGAGCGATAGCGGAGAAAGCGGCGGAGTGGGCGACGTGGGAGAGCTTGACGAGCGCTTCATGGAAGCCGCACAGCTTGTGGTTTCCACCCAGAAGGGCAGCACCTCCGACCTTCAGCGCCGTCTGGGCATGGGTTATGCCAAGGCCGGCCGTGTAATGGACCAGCTCGAGAAGGCGGGAATCGTATCCCCGCAGGAAGGCAGCAAACCTCGCACGGTTCTTGTACCTACCCTCGAAGACCTTCAGAACATACTGGACAACCTGAAATGAAAAGACCGTTACTAATAGCCGTCTGTGCAGTCCTCAGCATCTCCGCCTGGGGGCAGAGCGCCATCATCAGCGACGTCATTGCCATACTCGGCGAAGGCCGCACCGTGAGCTGCAGCTACAGCTATTCCCTGCGCGGGGATTTCCCGATGAAGGGAAGCGGGACTGCGGTTCTTTGCGGAGACATGTTCCACCTGAAAGAAAACGGCACCGACAACTACTCCGACGGAGTCACTACCTGGACGGTTGACAATGCCTCCAGGGAAGTGGTGGTTTCGGAGAGCGGTCCATCCATCCTGGAAAGGATAAAGAGCTATGCCGGACAGGTTCGCGATTTCCGTTTCGACGGGAGCACCCTCCACTGCTCGGCAGTGAGCGAAAGCGAAGGGCTGGACTTCGATTTCCAGGCGAGCGGCATCAAAGTGGAGGAAGCCACGCCATCGGCGGACGCTTTCCGCTTCGACGTCTCCTCCCTCGACAAATCATGGATAATAACCGACCTGAGATGACAGAATTCCTTAGGCAAGTCGCAGAGCATTATTACGCAGGCGAACCCGCAAACGGCCGCCTGTGTTTTGTTTTCCCCAGCAAGAGGGCCATCGCTTTCTTTAAAAAATACCTGGGAGAGATGGCAGCATCCAGAAAAGAGGCCATTCTGGCCCCTGAATGCTACACCATGAACGAATTCTTCTGCAAGCTCTCCGGCAGCCACAAAGCCGACCGCATACAGCAGACAGTCACGCTCTACAAATGCTATTGCAGCCTGTATCCCAAGGCGGAGTCCCTTGACGACTTCCTGTACTGGGGAGGGGTGATACTGAGCGATTTCGACGATGTGGACAAATACCTCGCAGATCCTCAGAAACTCTGGAAGAACGTGGAGGAATTCAAGCAGATGCAGGATCTTTCGTTCCTAAGCGAAGACCAGCAGGCCGCCGTGAAGGAGTTCCTCGGCCAGTTCAACGTGGACGGGCAGATAAAACGGGACTTCCTGCAGGTATGGAACATTCTTCTGCCCCTCTACCGCAGTTTTGGGAAAAGCCTCGCCGACGAGGGGCTTTCGTACGAGGGCGGCATCTACCGCAAGCTTGCGGATGCGCTGGACAGGGAGAGCGTGAGCGATATTCTGGACTGGGTTTTCGAAAAAGGGACCCGGTACGTATTCACCGGGCTGAACGCCCTCAACGAGTGCGAGAAAAAACTTCTCTCGCGAATGAAAAAAGCCGGTTTGGCAGAATTCTGCTGGGATTTTTCGAGCCCCGAGATACGCGACCCCAAGAACAAGTCATCCTTCTTCATGGCCCGTAATATCGAGATGTTCGGGCAGTCGCTTCCAAGTGCTGCCGGCGAGGAGACTCCCGGAAGGCCGGAAATCAACGTCCTGAGCGTCCCTTCGGCTATTGGACAGGCAAAGCAGCTGCCGTCCATCCTGGAGAGGACAGGCGCTCCGGCAGACATCCGCACAGCCATAGTCCTTCCCGACGAAGGCCTCCTCATCCCTGTCCTCAGCAGCATTCCGGAGGATATCCGGGAGGTAAACGTCACAATGGGATATCCGATGAAAGGGAGCGAATGGGCAGGGATGTTCAGCCTTCTGGGAGCCTTGCAGCAGGGCGCGCGCGAGACCCCGGCGGGAACGGCTTTTTATCACCGTCAGGTGTGGGCGCTGTTCTCCAACGGAGTGTTTCAGGCGGCTCTTGGCGAATCCGAAAAGGAAAGGGCGGACTCCATAAAGAAAGCAGCCAAGTTCTATATCCCCGAAGAAGACTTCGGAGACGGCCCCCTCATGCAGGCGGTCTTCAGAAAATGCACCGACAAGGCCGGGTACCTCCGGAACATCATCCTGCTTCTGGCCGACGCCTTCCGCGGCCGTAGCGAAAAGGCCATGGAACTGGAATTCGCCATGCACAGCTGGAAGGTGCTGCAAAGATTCTCCGACATAAATCCGCCCGTAACCGACAAAACCTGGTGGAAACTCCTGCTGCAGCTGCTCTCATCTGAAGCAGTACCCTTCAGCGGCGAGCCTCTTAAAGGGCTGCAGATAATGGGGCCTCTCGAGACACGCACACTCGACTTTGACAATCTCATAATCCTTTCGTGCAACGAAGGAATGTTCCCCCGCAGGGCGGTGGCTTCCTCCTTCATTCCTCCAGAGCTCCGCAAAGGATTCGGGCTCCCCACCTACGAATACCAGGACGCCATCTGGGCCTATTATTTCTACCGCCTGCTGCAAAGGGCGAAGAAGGTATGGCTCGTTATGGATTCGCGCACCGAAGTGAGCCGCAGCGGGGAAGAAAGCCGCTACATCAAGCAGCTTGAACTGCTCTACGGCTTCGAGGTCCACCGTTACATCGCCAGCTCACCCATCAAGGGGATGCAGATTCCCGACAGCATTCCTAAGACTCAGGAGCATCTGGACATAATGGCCGGGGAAGATTTCCACCTCAGCGCATCATCGCTGCGGAAGTACCTCAACTGCCAAGCGGCATTCTACTACTCTGCGATCGAAGGCCTCGGGAAGGCCGACGAAATACAGGAATCGCTCGACGCCGGCATGCTCGGAAACGTGCTGCACTCCACGATGCACGCCCTCTATTCCCACAATCCGGACGAAATCGACGAGAAAAAGCTAAAGGCACTTCCGAGCGTAAGCCTTGAACTCATAAATTCCATTCTCGACTCCCCCGAAGACATACGCAGACGAGTGCGCGACCGCATCCTTTTCCAGCTCGGCGGCGCCCCCGAAATCACTGGACGCAACCTGGTATATGAAGAAATCGTATGCCGTTACGTAAGGCGCATCCTCGAAATCGACCGCGGCCTCCTCAAGGCAAAAGGGCTGCAGTCCTTCAAGATAATCGGGCTGGAGCAGTTCCGCAAGGTTGAACTCGGCGGGTTCACCTTCGTGGGTTATATAGACAGGATAGACAGTTTTTCTCCCGGAACGTTGCGGGTGGTGGACTATAAGACGGGGAAAGTGACCGACGAGGAGATGAACATCTCCGAGAGCAACGCAGGAAATGTTGTGAAAGACATGTTCGGAGCCGATAACGCCAAGCGCCCCGGCATTGCGCTCCAGATTTACCTCTACGACAGGATGATGGAAAGCGAGGCCGCAGGACGCAAGCTTCTGAACAGCATCTACCCCGCCCGGCGCCTGTTCGTGGAGGACGTGAAGGAAACGCCCCGATGCAAAGAATTCGAAGAAGCCATTGAAGCTCCACTGACGGCAACGCTGGAAGGGATAAGGGACCTTTCAATCCCCTGGCACAGAACCCGGAATGCCGATGACTGCCAGTGGTGCGAGTTTAAAAAAATCTGCGGAAGATGATAAAAGTGACCAAAGCATCCGCGGGGTCGGGTAAGACCTACACCCTTGCCAAGACATACATCAGTCTTCTGCGGAACGAACTCGACTACAGACACATTCTGGCCGTTACTTTCACCAACAAGGCCACCGCCGAAATGAAGGAGAGGATACTCAAGTATCTCTCCGAAGACCCGGCACAGAAGGACAAGCTTACCGAAATCCTGCACGATTACAGTGCATTTTCGGTAAGCACCATAGACAAGTTCTTCCAGAGGGCCCTCAAGGCTTTCGCCAGGGAGATAGGCCAGGTGGCCGATTATCAGGTTGAGCTCGACCGCGACTCCGTTATAACCGAGGCGATGGACCGGATACTCGACTCCCTCACAGCAGACGAGGCCCAGAAAGAGATTCTCGGATGGCTCCGGGAAAACGTGTCCGACAAACTCGAAAGCGGTGCCAGTCCCAATGTTGAAGGAAGCCTCTACGATATGGGAAAGCGTTTGCGCAGCGACGAGCGCATGGCCCTGCGGCGCTCCCACGGCATAGGTGACGAAGAATTCGACAAGAAGAGGCTCCTTAAGATACGCTCCTCCTGCCAGGAAATAATAAAGAAGTTCGCAGCCGACGTCAAGGCCGGAGCGGAGGCGCTCGGCACCATGAACGGAAAAAATGCCGAAAAACAAAGGCTCGGCTATGCCAACACCGTATGGTACAAGGACATAGAGTTTCCCAAGGCATCTCTCCAGAAAGAGGCGGAGGGGACCCCCTTCATGGACCTCTTCGGCAAGCCCTACAGGATTTACAGGACTGCCCGCATCATTGAGCCTCAGGTATTCAGCCTCGGCCTTGCACGGGAGTTCTTCGCTCGTTTCGAAGAGATTCTCAAAGAAAAGAACATCCTCTGCCTCGACGACAGCAACACTCTTCTGAGCCGCATAATAGCCGGCAGCGACACCCCGTTCGTGTACGAAAAACTCGGCGTGCGTTACGAGCATTTCCTGCTGGACGAGTTCCAGGACACTTCCGGCGTGCAGTGGGAGAATTTCCTGCCGCTGCTGCGGGAAAGCGACTCCGCCGGGCACGAATCGCTGATCGTGGGCGACGTAAAGCAGAGCATCTACCGCTGGAGGGATTCGGACTGGAGGCTACTCGCCGAGAAGGTGGAGCAGGAATTTCCTTCGGCCTGCGTGGATTCCCGAAAGGAAAACCGCCGTAGCTGCAGGGAAATAGTGGAATTCAACAACGAATTCTTCCTTTACGCCGCAAGGAACCTCTCACTGGACAAGCTCTATGCCGACGTTCAGCAGGAAGAGCTCTCCGATGACACGCAGGGCGGCTACGTGAGGGTATCCTTCTGCGAGAAGGAAAAAGAGGCAGAAATGGTTGTCAGCTCGGTAGAAGCGGCGCTCGCCGCCGGAGCCAGGTACGAAGACATTGCCGTGCTGGTTCGCAACAACGCCGAAGGCGGAGCCCTTGCGGCCGAACTGCTATCAGCCGGTCACCCCGTCGTATCGGACGATTCGCTTAAGGTTAGTTCTTCTTTCATAGTCCGTAAAGTCGTGAGCCTGCTGGGGTGCATAGACAATCCGGAAGACACCATAAACGATTTCATCTCTTCCGATGCCGGAGTCTGCATCCCGCAGCAGTATCACTCCCTTGTGGATCTCTGCGAGCAGATACTGCGCGGCCTGAAGGCAGGGTATCCCGATGTCTTCCGCGATGAAACCCTCTTTATCCAGGCCTTCATGGATACCATAAGGGAGTGGAGCGAAGTGAACGGCAACAACCTCCGTTACTTCCTCCAATCCTGGGAAGAAGACAAACGCTGCATCAGTTCCCCGCAGAACTCCAATGCCATAACGGTTCTCACCATACACAAGTCCAAGGGGCTCGAATTCCCATACATGGTTTTCCCTTACGCCGAAAAAGTGAGCCTCTACAAGCCGAACGAACGCTGGTGCTGGCTAGATGCGGCAGGCACCCCCTTCGACCCGGCAGTCACAGGCATTTATTCGGTGGAACTCAATCAGAAGAGCGGCGAAAGCCTGTTCTCCGATTACTACGTACAGGAGCAGCAGATGCAGAAGGTGGATGGCACCAACCTCTTCTATGTGGCCCTCACGAGGGCACGGTGCTGCCTGCACATAATAGCCTGCAATCCACCGAAAACACGCACCGAAGGCACTTTCAAGGACTACTCCCAGCTCCTTTATGATTTCTGCGGCGGCCAGGCCGAGAGTTCGCGGGGCGCCATGTACGATTTCTCCCGCCTGAGGCGCAAACCTTCCGAAGGCACGCTGGACTTCCCTGCAGGCTACGTTACCATTGAGCCGGGAGACAGGCTCCGTGTATCACAGGATGCGGCCGACTTCTTCGGCCCCGAAGGGGCTACCGGAATG
Source organism: uncultured Bacteroidia bacterium (assembly GCA_902797435.1). Lineage (GTDB taxonomy): Bacteria > Bacteroidota > Bacteroidia > Bacteroidales > UBA932 > Cryptobacteroides. Next base: position 128,027 of record CADBSV010000044.1, on the reverse strand, counting down.
GATGCCTCGGCAAGGCGGAGCGGCATCGTGATCCACAGCATACTTGCCGGCATAAAGAGCCCCGAAGACCTTCCGGGAGCGATTGAAGACGCCGTTCAGGACGGACGGCTCGACAAAACCCACGCCGCCAGTGTGCGGGAGCTTCTTGAGGAGAGAATCGCCGCCCATCCCGCTTTCTTCAAGGGAGGAGGCAACAACGAGGCCGCGGTGTTCGATGCCGACGGAAGCGAATACCGTCCCGACAGGGTTGTGCTTTCCCGGGACTCCGCCCTGGTTATCGACTACAAGTTCGGTGCACGCGAAGACAAATACCGCAGGCAGGTCCGCCGCTACATGGACCTTTACCGCAAACTCGGCTACAAAAAGGTCGAAGGCCTGCTCTGGTATGTCCCGGAAGACGAAGTGGAGCCGGTGCAATAATTCATGGGAATTGATTATTTTTGCACTCTGCAATGGGTAACGACGATTTTTCGAGACTGGAACTGAGCCTGCCGGCAGCAAGGCAGAACTACAGGTATTTCCGTTCGCTGCTTGAGCCTTCCACGCGCCTTCTGGTGCTGGTAAAGGCCAATGCATACGGACACGGAGCCGTGGAGTTCGCCGGCCTCATGCAGGCAGAAGGGGCGAACTACCTCGCCGTAGCCCTGCCGGTCGAAGGCATCGAACTCCGCAAGGCAGGTATCTCCCTCCCCATACTGGTGCTCACCGCCGGAACGGATTTCTTCTCCGAAATGATTCGCTACCGCCTGGAGCCTTCAATCCCCAACCTCTCCTCGCTCAAAGCTCTCGTAGAGGTGCTCAAGGCCGAAGGAGTACGCGACTTCCCGGTGCACATCAAACTCGACACCGGAATGCACCGCCTCGGGTTCATGCCGGATGAACTGCCCGAACTGTGCTCCTATATCGCGGAATGCCCGTATGTCCATGTCGTTTCCTGCTTCTCGCATCTGGCCGTGGCAGAAGACCCCTCACAGGACAGTTTCACCCTCGGACAAATCGAAATGTTCCGCCGTGGCGCCGAAACCCTCGGAAAAGCCCTCGGGTACAAGCCGCTGTGGCACATACTCAATTCCGCCGGCATCGAGCGCTTCCCGCAGTATCAGTTCGACATGGTGCGCCTGGGCATAGGCATCTACGGCATCAGCGCGCTGCCGGATGTAAAGCTCTCCCCTGTGGCTTCCCTGAAGGTCAAGATACTGCAGATCAAGAAACTCACCCCCGAAGACGGCACCATCGGCTACGGCAGATGGGGACACATTGCACCGGAAGGAACCGTTACGGCCACCATCCCCTGCGGCTATGCCGACGGCATCAACCGCCACCTCGGAAGGGGCGCCGCATCCTTCAGTCTCAACGGGCACAGGGTAAGGACAATAGGCAACATCTGCATGGACATGTGCATGCTGGACGTTACCGGAGTGCCTTGTAAGGTGGGAGACACGGTCACCATCTTCGGAGCCGACCCGACCATAGGCGAACTGGCACAGATACTCGACACTATCCCCTACGAGATTCTCACCGGCGTCCCCCGCCGTATCGAAAGGATTATTGTCCGCTGACGACGTAGGAGTCCTTCTCCGGACGGGGCTCGATCATGGTTTCGAGAAGAACCGTGCCGGGTTCCACGGGCACCAGGAAGAATTCGTCGCATTCGGCAGGCACCAGCACCGTTTCACCCTCACTTACTTTCAGAAAATCGGCTTTTCCGCCTTCGTCCAGAGGAAGCTGGATGTTCATCCCGCCCTTGAGGCATGAATAAGCGACGCACGAATTGCCTTCGCCCTCACTTATCTTAAGAGGTTCGGCAAGGGAGATGAGGCTCACCGTAAACTGCGGCAGCGACACAAGCCGGTTCACGTTTTCGGGATCGCCTTCCCTGCGGGCGTCGAGACTGTAGCCAAGCAGCGCCTCCGCAGGATACTTGGAGAGATTCACAAAATCGAGGGCCTCCACGAGCCCGAGCCCGTAGTCTTCTTCCGAAGACAGGCCCCAACTGCAGAGCCTGAAATCGAGTGCGCTCGACTGGCTGATTTCCAGAACCGTAGCCTTTCCCAAGAGGCAATGAGGCGTTCCTGCAGGAATATGATAGTAGCTTCCGGCCTTTACCGGAGCCTGGTTCATAATACCTTCTATGCTCCCGTCTTCGCAGGCCGCGAGGAATCCTGCTGCGGAAACGTCGCGGCGAAGACCAGCCAAAACCTTGGCTCCCGGAGCTGCATCCAGCACGTACCAGAACTTCTCCTTGCCGAGGGAATCGTATCGCTCCCTTGCCAGTTCGTCATCGGGACAAACCGTAAGGGGCATCCTGCCGTCAATGTGCAAGGTTTTGATACAGAAGGGGAACTGCAGCCCGTACCAGTCGAATGCGCCGTCTCCGGTGATGCGGTCGAGGTAGGTCTCCATCACCTCGCCCATCATATTGCCGGCCAGCCAGCCGTCCCGTACGGCGGTATCCCTCCAGCCCAGGTCGGCAAGATTCCAGATTTCGCTTCCCCAGGGATATGTGTCTTCGAGTGTGCAGAGCCTGAACGGCACGAGCTTTTTTTCTTCTTCCATTTTTCTTATATTTACGCTCACGAAGATAACGCTTTTTCTCCAATGAAAGGAATTTATATTTTTCTTGCAGACGGCTTCGAGGATGTAGAGGCCCTCGGTACAAACGACGTCCTCCGCAGGGCAGGGCTCCGCAGCGAACTGGTCAGCATAGCCGAAGAACCGTTCGTATGCTCTTCTCACAGGGTCACCGTAAGCGTGGACGACTGTCTTCCGTTCATGCAGGACACCGACCATGCCGGCACCACAGAGAGGGACGTGCTCATCTTCCCCGGCGGAATGCCAGGCAGCAAGAGCCTCGCGGCGTGCAAGCCGCTCATCCGACTTATGCAGGAGCATTACGATGCAGGAGGAACGGTAGCTGCGATATGCGCCGCCCCCGGCCTGGTGCTGAGCCAGCTCAAGGGAATCGCAGGAGCCACGGTTACCTGTTTCGACGGCTTTGAATCCGCCCTCGAGGCGGCAGGAGCCAGGTTCGAGCCGCGCCCGGCAATAACCAGCGGGCGCATCATCACCGGCCGCAGTGCAGGCCACGCCCTCAGTTTCGCTCTCGAAATTGTCCGCAAGGTTCGCCCCGAAAAGTTTGAAGAAGTCTCCCACGCACTGTATCTCGACACATGGAAGAGCGAATAGACAAGTACCTCTGGTGCATAAGGGTTTTCAAGACCCGGAGCGAATCCGCCGACGCCTGCCAGGGGAACAAGGTGCAGGTGAACGGCGTCAACGCCAAGCCGTCCAAACAGGTTAAACCCGGCGATGTGATTACCGTCCGCAAAGGGCCGGCCCAGCTGAGCTACAGAGTGATTCAGGCTCTCGGGCACAGGGTCGGAGCCGCGCTTGTGCCCGATTATGCCGAGAACATCACGCCCGAGAGCGAACTCGAGAAGTTCCATGCTCCGGCAGAAACCTTCTTCGTAACGCGTGACAAGGGTGCCGGCCGTCCCACCAAGAAAGACCGCCGCACGCTTGACGCCCTTTGGGACGCGCTGGATTAAGCCAAGACTCGCCCTTTGAGGAAAACCCTGCTGATAAACGGGGTCTGGTGCAGGTATGCTATGCTTCCCGGGGTATTGAATTCCTGTTTAGTGAGAATCAGATTCGCCAGTTTCCCCCGGGCTATGGAGCCCGCTTCCTCGCTAACGCCCATGGCATAGGCGCTGTTAATGGTAACGGCATTGAAGGCCTGGGCCGGAGTGAGCCGCATCTGTATGCACCCCAGCGACATCACAAAACGCATATCCCCGCTTGGAGACGAGCCGGGATTGTAGTCGGAAGCCAGTGCAACTCCAAGGCCCTCCCGGATAAACCCGGACGCATTGCCATATGGTTCCCTAAGGAAGAACGATGCTCCCGGAAGCATGGTGGGCATGGTTGCAGTGCCGCGCAGGCACTCGATTTCGGCCTCCCCTGTACGTTCCAGATGATCCACGCTGAGCGCCCCGCAGGCGACTCCCGCCTGTACACCTCCGCTTATGTGCAACTGATTTGCGTGAAGTTTTGGCCGGAGGCCATACTCGGCGCCTTTTTCAAGTATCCGCCTGGTATCGGTGGGAGAAAAGAATCCTTCTTCGCAGAAAACGTCCACAAAGTCGGCAAGCCCCTCTGAAGAGACTGCAGGAATCATTTCGGAGCAGACAAGCCTTACATAAGCTTCCTTTGACATCCCGGCAGGAACGGCATGGGCGCCAAGGAGGGTAGATTTCACCAGAGCGGGCACTTCCTGCGAAAGGCGGCGTATGACCCTCAGCATCTTGAGTTCGTCCGCCGTGTTAAGGCCGTATCCGCTTTTTATCTCTATGGCACCCGTCCCCTTGGCCATCACTTCCCTCACCCTGGCAAGGCTCTGGCGGTAAAGCTCTTCTTCGGAGGTGTCGTGCAGCAGGGCTGCAGAATTGAGGATCCCCCCGCCCCGGGCCGCAATCTCGGCATAGGAAAGGCCGCGGATCTTGTCTTCGAATTCCAATTCACGGCTCCCCGCCCACACTACATGGGTATGGGAGTCGCAGAATGCCGGAAGGACCATTCCGCCGCCCGCGTCAATCTCACGGTCTACCGCAGAGGGGGCATCCCCCTCTACGACTTCTCCGCCGAAATCGGCTATCCTGTCGCCGTCGAGGAGCAGCCAGGCATTACGGAAGCAGCCGACCTCGCTCATAGCTGCGCCCTCCTTTCGGGGAGTGTCGGTGATGCCGGCCAGCAGGCCGATGTTGCGAATAAGCGTTTTCATGTTTGAACGGTTATTTGAACATAATCACATAACGGTCACATAAGCACAATACTGAATATCAATCATTTAGCGATAAATAGAAGAACTTCAGTCACATGACGGTCACATAAGACTATACCCAGAACGGAACGTATCTCGCGTATTTCTTAGAAGAGGCTGTAGCATCGTCTAACTTGATATATTTGGCGGCAATAGTATCAGAAATAATACGCGATGCTATGGAGTAATTCTCATCGCTGATATTGAGACGTCCTCTAAAACTCTCATTGGTCATCTTTTTCCCAGATAGATACTCCAAGCAGCAGTGTTGATAGCATGCCCTGCGTTTATCTTCTTTATTCATCTGGCGAAGAGTCATCGGGGCAAACATAATCACCTTAGTAAACAACTCTTCACTCTGGAAGTCAGGTGCGGGGAGTTGGTAAATCTCGCATTGCAGAAGTGCTCTGTCAATTCCACTTCCTCGTTCTTCACATATATTCATCCTTCTCATCAGCGAGGCAAGCTTTTCATTTCTGCTAATTGGAGCATGATCGATGAAACGGAATACATCAATCAAAGGCCTGCCTGGATTTGAAATTTCCATACGATTTGAGAAAATCTCTATCATAGGAGAAGAACCTCCTATGGAGAAATCCTGATGAATTAAAGCATTGGCCACAAACTCGCGAATGGCAACTGGCGGATACATCGGTATCTCCTTGCGGAGAGCTTTCCCTATCTCCTCATTAACGGGCAAATTGGCACTGATATAGTCAACAAGCCCCTCAAATCCTACAGCGTAGCCTTTATCGCATACTTGTTCTTTGATGGCGTTAATCCGATTATTCTCCTTGTAGAAAATAACCCTTGCAGCCTTTCTCGCCAGCAGTTCAAATTGTTTTAAATCATTTGCGAACAGAATAGCACCAAGATTTGTGATGTCAAAGCATGATTGCCTTCTGACGATTAACTGCTCTTCGACCAACTTATCAATGATTGCCGTCTTCGAATCAGGAAATGGTAGGTGTAACAAACTGAAAATCTTGGAGTAATCCAGCAGCTCCAAAACCACATCGGCAGATACAGCCGACTTCGCAATCTTCATTTCAAAGGAGCTGTTCTGGGTATTCTGCCATATTTTTCTTTCACGTTCAGGATAATCGGCAAGCTTCTTTTTGTATGTACCTACACGAATGAACGCAGTCCCCTTGAACTTGACCGGCGTATTCCCGGCAGAATCTATCATCATTACAACAACTCGGCCTTCAGGAAGGGTTATCTCCTGAAAGGAAAAGTCAATACGCGGACTCAGTCCTCGGGATATCCAGTTCTCTAGTTCCTCATTTCCATACTTGGCAGTCTTGGGATTGAACTTTGTCCCAATTACCTGATGCGTACTATCATCCAATCCCCAAGCCATAAAGCCTCGGGATTGTCCCATATATGCCGCACCGTTCGCTAAGGCCGAGACATACTCTCCGATCAACTCAGGGTCCTCGTTATTGTGCTTAATCTCTACCCATTCGCACTCAGTGGGCGAAGCTTGAATGTCTCTGATTATGGCCTTTATTCCTTTTTCATCCATATCGCGAAATATCTCCTACAAAGTTAAAAGTATTTTCATTCAAGGCGGCAATCTTTTCAGGAGATTCTTTGTCTTAATACTAATTCACATTAGTGTCCACTAATGTTAACGCATCACTAGTATTTGCAATATTCACGGAAAGGTGAAGTGTCCTCCGGTCCGATACGTAAGCGGCCCAACTGAATCAGCCGGGCCTCCTTGGGAACTGATTCATTTTACAATTACCTCTTTCCCCTCCAGCCGTAGAGTTCTTCACTGACATAATCCCCGCATTCGGCCGCCGAAGCAAAACAGACGAATCCTATTCCTCCCACGACATTCGACGGCAAAGCCGGTGGTTCATAAAACATCGGGATTACTGAATAACCGCCCGACGCATACTCCACGTCAGTGTAGTAGCGGTATGCTTCTTCGGAAATGGCTTCAGCCCGGATTGTGGCTTTTCTCCTCATCGCCCAGGTCTCTCGGCCTCCCCAGCTGTAGGAGTAATACACATCCGGTTTCGAGAGGATGGTAACACGGTAGGGAGATCCGTCAAAAGAGCGGTCTGTGAAGAGGTTGAAACGGGAGTTTGCGTAATTGGCCCGGCCCCAGTCCACCTGCATGGCAGGCTCCAACATATTGTAAACGTCAAACTGTTCGCTGGGAAAATGGCGGGTCCAACCTACAGGCCTCGTGCTGCTGAAGGGATAATCGTCGTCAGGTTCGTCTGAAATAAGGACATAATCGCATTCGCGGAACAGGCTTATCTTGTAAACGTTCCCCCGGCCCGGCGGGTCAAGAATGTTGAAACGCAGCACATCGAAGGTCCCTTCCTCCCTGTTCGCATACTCGTAATAATACATTGCCACCTGTCCGTCGAAACTCACATCCGATATAACGGGGGCGGGAGGAATTACCGACCTCGCACTCGCCCGGCCCAAAGGCCCTTCCGCTACAAGTTCAACCGTATCGCCCGGGAAGAACCGGGCTTTAAGCGTATATTCTTTCGTCGGGTTTTCGGAATCACCAAGCCCCGCCCCGGACCGGTCGGCCAGAGTTCCGTTGACATATATGCTCACCTCTATGTGTTTTGCTTCAATCAAGCCTCCCGAAATGGAACTTGCGACCACAGTCACGGAATGGAGCGTATCGGCCGAACTCAGCCACGAATTGAGCACAAGAACCGTCTCCTGCATCCCGTCCGATGGCGTGGGAAGCTCATCCTCGCAGGAGGCCGCTAAAAACAGCAGAATCAGTGTAATAAACGGTATGGTGATCCTTTTCATCTTCAGAAAGAATAAGTGTAACTGAAAGACGGGATGAGCATGAGGGCGGACAATTTCTTCACCTGGAGTTTTGCATAATAGCCACGGGGTTCGCTGCCGACATACACCCCATACAGGTCACCTTTCAGGTCGTAATCCAGGGACAAGGTGTTTTTATGGGCGTAAACGTTGTATACTCCGACGTTCCACACGCTTGTCCCTTTTTTCGTGTGGCGGGTGAAATTGGCGCTGATGTCGAGCCGATGGTCAGGAGGAAGCCGGTAGTTTCCCCTCGACGGAATGTAGAAACCAGTATGGGCAGCACCATTTACATCGTAATAGGCCAACACGCGCGTGGGCATAGTCACGACCTGTCCGCTGGCGAAGTTCCACACGGCCGACAGGCTTATATTCCCGCTTATGCGGCTGTTTACACAAATGGCGAGGACATGACGCCTGTCGTAACGGAATGGGAAAGGACGCCCTTCGTTGATGCTTCCGTCTGGAAACACATGTGTAGTTTTGGACAGCGTATAGGCCAGCCACCCCGTGGTCCTGCCTTCGGTTTTGCGGACGAAAGCCTCCGCTCCATAAGATAGCCCCGTTCCAACGGCGACATTCCTGTCCCAGTCTGAAGCACCCGTCTGCGCAGCAGTAGCGTCACGGGCCTCGATTACGGCGTCCGTCGCTTTATAAAAACCACCCATCGAGAACTCCCACGCCGGGAGCCCGGTCCACAGGACTTCGACATTGAACTGGTCGGAAGTGAGGGGAGGGACGTTCCGCGTAATGGGTACCCAGTTATCCGACGGCATGGTCAGGGCGGTAGTGGACAGGCGGTGAATATACTGGGACATCCTCGAATACCCGGCCTTGACCGCATAGCCGTTTTCGAAATCGTATCGGAGCGATACCCTTGGCTGAGGACGGAAATAGAAACGCCCCTGCGTGGTGAACAGGGCAAGGTTCACGCCGAGATTCATCCGAAGCCTGCTTCCTATGACAAAGTCGTCTTCGGCATAGAGACCTGCCTCGCCTCCTACAAAGTCGGAATGAATGTTTTCCGTCTTCGTTGTGTCGATTGCCGGACTGGCAGGGTCTTTCGTCTCCACTGTAGTCAGGATACTTTCCGGACGGAACAGATGACGGATGCCCTGAACTCCGAACCGGACGGAATGCCCAGGAAGGGGATTCCACTCAAAATCGGCCTTAAGCCCATAATCCAAAACTCCGGAGATGTAACTGTAGCTGTTCCCGGACACCTTGACACCTCCGTTTTCGTAGATTTCCTCCGTCCTTTCTACGGAAGCCGTGTTTCCGGAATACCTGTTGGCAAAAACGGTTGTATTGGAGAACAGGCGGGGACCGAAGATGTGGTTCCAGCGGAAAGATGCCGAAGTATTCCCCCAATCCATGTCCATTTCGTCGGCAGAGTTGACGTTTATCTGTTGATAGTTGTAATCATCTTCGGTCCAGGAAGAATAGGAATGTTGCTTTAAGTGGTCCTGACCGGTATAAACTCCCAGGTATATCCTGTCCTTGTCGGAGAATTTATGGCTGAGTTTCCCGTTGAAGTCGAAGAAATAGTAATTGTTTTCAGACTCTTTTGTCTTGAGGATAGGGGCCAGGAATAAAGTATGTACCGCACGCCCGGTTATGCTAAAGGATGTGCGGCCTTTACGGATAGGGCCGTCCAGATGGAATTTATCACTGATGAGGCCGGCGCTTACGCTTCCATGAAGGGTATTCATGTCGCCGTCTACGGTGCGCACATCTACTACCGATGAGGTCCGGCCGGCGAATCTGGCAGGGAAATCGCTTTTGTAGAAAGTGACCTTCTTGACAGCTTCGGGCGTGAACACGGAAAACAACCCGAATGCGTGCGAGGGATTATAGAGCGGTACTCCGTCCAGAAGGAACAGGTTCTCGTCGTCTCCGCCGCCGCGCACAAAAACACCGGCAAATCCGTCGGCTCCGCTCTGAACGCCCGGCAACAGTTGGATGGTCTTGAGCACATCAGGCTCTCCCAGAAGCACCGGGGTAATTTTAATCAGATCCTTAGGCAACTCCACAGAACCGGCCCTCGTTGCATGAATACCGGTTCCGGACCGGCCCGTCACCATGGACGCTTCAAGTTGGACGCCGGGATTCATCCTGACATTAAGGGCTACGTTTCCCGAGAGAAGAATTGTCTTCCGCACCGTTTCATATCCCAAATAGCTGAAGACAATCTCATTCTCCCCTTCAGGCAGGGTGATGGAATAGAAACCGAATTCGTTTGTAACTGTCCCTTCCCGTCCGCAGGCCACTCCCGCATATATCATAGTCTCTCCCGACTGGCCGTCGGTAACATAACCATGCACCGTAAACCTCTTCACGCCCTGTTGGGCAAGAAGAATGTACGGGGCGCCGACCAGTATCAGCAGCAGGATTAATACTTTACTCTTCAAACTTTTCTTCACTTATAAAAACGGACTGCAAAAGTGAGCCGGGCTGCTTGTGATTAGGACATTCGGATCAGAACATATAGGATAACCCGATATAGAAATCTGCTCGGGAGAATCTCTCCAAACCGCTCGGGGTGTTCTCCTGATAATTGGTCGCCGTGCTGGAACCGCCCAAATCAATCCGGATTCCCGATGACAGCAACTCGAATGCTATTCCGGCATTGACGCCAAATTGGCTCCAGTGCGGGATATACCAGGAGAAGCACGGTCCCGCATAAGGCATGACGGCAAGGAAGCCCGGGTCAAGTTCGAACCTGAAGCCGAAGTCCACGGGGATTTCCATGGTAACTGTATAAAGCTGATACGAAGCGAGGTACAAGCCGGGCATGACATAGAAGCCGGGAATCGGCTTTACATGGTACCGGTATGATCCTCCCAGATAGGCATTATACATGCTGCCCCCGATGCCGACACTGAATTTGGCCGGCTCCACATACGGCCGGGCCGGAGTGGAAACCGATTCCGCCACAAGGACCGACTCCGTGCCCTTGGACACGATGTCGCTTCTGTACAGCACCCTTTCTACATTCTCAAGCGTCGAAATCTTGATGTAATTATCCGTCTCCTCCGTTACCGTTCCCTTGTATGAACGGCCGTCATTCATCTTGAAGACGTCATACTCTACGGTCTTCTGGGCGAGGGCGGAAACGCCCATTCCAAGAAAGAGGGCAATAAGGAATATAATCTTGCGCATATCAATAAAACTCTATGATTTGACCCGTAACCGTTACTGTACTTTTTGTATAAAGTCCCAGAACAGTCTTCACTTCGCTGCTTGTGACAACATTCGCGACCGCCTGAGGACCTGCCAGGTCCGCATTCTTTATCATCAGGGCGGTAGCATTATGGAGAGCGATGTTCTTCGCCGGGCCGCCGAAGCCGAGAAAATAAGTGTATGTAACCGTGCCGCTGGAAGTACCTACAACGCGGAAGTTGTTCGAAGACAAGTTGACATTGGTCTGAATGATGTTCTGGTTGGAACCCACACTGGCCATCTGCACTGTAGAGCACCCTGTAAGTATGGATGCCATGGCAATAACAAGGATTAAAAAGCGCTTCATAATTCAGTAGTTTTAGTTTTTGGGGCCGCAAAGGTAATCTTTTTTCAACTAATTGTCTTCAGGGACGAGAATAAACTGCAAGTATCCGAGAGAGCCCGCACGCTAAATGACCACTTTTCCAAAACCATCGGCAATACGACGGTGGAGTTTATTAACGTCTTCTGGCTTAATTGGAAAGATTAACGTATAGTCTGATTTATTCAGTTGGAACGGGCCGTCCTGAGGGTGCGTCAGATGTATTGTATCATCCTTCCAGGAATGGAGGAGAATGTTCTCTACAAGTGCCGGATCATCATAAATGTTCGGGGCTCCATCGGGTATGTCCGCGATGTTCTCGATGATGACGATCGGTTTGGGCTCCTTGGGGAGCAGGGACAGCTTATACATCGAGCCCACGGCATCATACTTCTTGAAGGTCTTGGCATCCCAGCGGTACACGGGGCGGCCCTGCTGGGACTTTAATCTGTCCGCCAAAGGGCCATTGGACAAAACAGCATAGTCCACACTTAACTTCTCGAGCAGAAAAGCGACAAATGACTCAGTATCATTTGTTTCAACTACACAGGCTCCTGGCCCGAGGAGAAGAGCAATGTTTTCTTCTTCTACCATCGTCTGCTTGAAGTGCTCATCGTTTTCAATTAAATCTTTGTCAAATAATCCCATTTTCTATGAATCTAAATGTCGTAACACTAATAAAGGATTCTACTAAAGTCTTTTGCCTCATACTTGCTTAATCGAGTCCCATTCTTGCCAAAATTGATAGTGTCTATTTTTGCATTGAAGCTTCTATGATGGCTTGCTCTGACACACATGAAGCTTATACCTTCTATACATATACTATAATGTGATTTCATAACAAAAATAACGCTTTTAAAATGACTTGTAATGTTATTCCGCTCAAGACTTGAATTGAGCCATCCGTGGACAATTGTTTAAGATATGTAGAGAGATTCGCCGCAAAAGAAGAGTGTACAGTCTTTGGCTCTTTAATGGCTGTTTGTAATCTATCCGCAAGTTTTTTTGCTTCATCAGGGAAAACACTTGTATAAAACTCTGTAAAATCGGTAATAGAAATTGAAACTACTTCACTATTGAATGAAGAGTCGGCGAATCCGTGTATTTCTTTCATTTTGGCATGAAGCTGTAAGCGAAGATACTTATCTTCAACCGCAAATCTCACCCTGTTGTTTTCTACATTGAAATGAGCTTCCAACAGAATGGGTTTTATCGACTCCGTAAAAGAGAGCTCGTTACTGTAACGTAGGTTTGCCTCGTAGCATAGTCGGCTGACTTTGCTTAGAGGTATGCGTAGCGCAAGGCTTAAATCCTGTTGAGATGTTTTATCCTTAAGCGAGGAGTACTTTTTCAACAAGTTGAATACAAGAATTTCAATATCTGTTTTATTTTTTGAACCGAATCCTCCAAGCATATATTCCTGAAAGAACTCGTTAGCAAACTTTTCGGGGGAATCTAATGATATGTTCATTGTACAAATAATTATAATGACTTGACAGCTCGCACATTGAAACCATTTCCGTACTGCGATGAAGTCGAACTGATATCACCTGAAGAATAATTGTAGTAATATCTTCCTGAACCAGAGCGATTAGACCAATATGTCCCTGAAAAAATCTGTGCTCCAATTGAACTAAGGGCTGACTGTAAAGACTCTTTATTTTGATTAATTTTCGACCAGTCTGCAGTATTAGGTATGGTCCAGCCAGTTCCTAAAGATTGGCACCAAACTTCAATCCCGTTATCAGAATAGGAACCACCCCACCAGAGACTCTTCTCCTCAAGAGACAATATTTTTACAACAGATTCGCTTGCTTTATAGATTATTCCCGAAACACCCTCTGGTTTAACAATTTGACCGATAAGAGAGGCTTCCTTGTCTTCGCTTATTTTCAAAGATAATAATGGACAATCATTAATATCGATAGTGGTTAATTTTGTGGTATTCAATATATTAAGTGCTGTGAGGTTAGAACAACTTGAAACAGCGAGAGAATTGATAGCAGTCCCCGAAAGATCAAGGTTCTTAAGTAAGGTAAGAGTTGAGAGTCCTACAGATTGTAGTTCTGTATTTCCACTCAGATTTAGGCCCTTCAGGGCCGTATTTGCGGCAAGATCAATAATGCTAATCCCAGTGCACCCGCTCAGATTCAAATCCTTCAGCGCTGTATTCACGGCCAAGTCAATGTCCGTCAGCGCGGTTCCGGAGGCATTCAGGCTCTCCAGTGCAGTGTTGTAGCCGAGTGCGAGGGCGGTGATGCCGGTGTTGCCGGAGACATTGAGGTCTTTCAGGAGGGTGTTCTTGCGGATGTTGATGTTGAGGAGCTGGTTGTCAGATACATCGATGGTTTCCAGCAGGATGTTGTTGCTGACGCGGATGGTGGAGAGGTCATTGTCAGAGCAGTCAAAGCTGACCAGGGCGACGTTGTTGTCCACGTTGAGCGAGGTCAACGCGTTGCTGGAGCAGTCGAAAGTGACCAGGCCGATGTTGTTGTCCACATTCAAGGCGGTGAGGCCGCAGGCGTTCACGTCCAGGAGGGTGAGCGCGGTGAGCGTGGATACATCGAGTGAAGTCACGCCGGCGTTGCCGCTGGCGACGAGTTCCGTCAGCTGGATGTTCTCCGTCACGTCAAGGGCTGTCAGCGCGGTGCTGTTCGTAATCTCAAGACGCGTGTAAGGCGTATTGGCGATGGCAAGGCTCAGGGTCGGTGACTGGGCAAAGCCGTCAATAGCGATGGTGGTTCCGGAGGCCGCATTCGTGTTGACGTCATTCACATACAGGGCCTTGAGCGCCGCATCATTATTGAGGTTCAGGCGCGTGAGCACATTCCCATAGGCCACCACCGTCTCCAGTTTGGTAAGATTCGGAAGTTCGGCGACATCCACCGTATTTCCGGAGAAGTTGAGGTACTTCAGGTTGGGGCAGCATTCCAGGCCGACGAGGCTGGAAATACCCCTGCCGGAGCAGTTGACGTTCTGTACGTTCTCGGCCTCCACGATGCTGATTTCACCGTCTTCGTCGTCATCGAAAAGGGCCAGCAGGTATGCCTTGAGTTTGGCATCAGGGATGTATATGCCGCCATTGTTATAGGCAATCTGTGTGGCGTCTTCCTTGCGGACGGTGAGGGCGGCCTGCTGCGCGGCATCCTTCACCCACAGTTTGGCCATTTCGGCATTGCCGCGACAGTCTACGGATTCCAAGGCGGCGTTCTGGCTCACATCCAGGCTGGTGAGCGCATTGTTGGCGCAGCTAAGCGTTTCAAGAGCCGCATTCTTGGTCACATCAAGGGCGGTTAACTGGTTGCCGCTGCAGTCCAGTACGGTAAGGGCCGTATTGGCCGTAACGCCCAGAGATGTCAAGGCGTTGTTGGCGCAGTAAAGCGTTTCCAACAGCGGATTGTTATAAACGTTCAACGAAGAAAGTCCGTTATTGGAGCAGTCCAGATTCTTCAGCACGGCGAGTTTGGTTACATCCAACACGCCGATGCTGTTCTTGCGGCAGTAGAGGGTTTCAAGGGCGGTATTGTTCTTAAGGTCCAGCGCCGTGAGCTGGTTGCCGGAGCATTGCAACTCGACAAGCGCCTTGTTCTTCTTCACATTGAGAGACCCGATGTTGTTGTTTGTGCAATTCAGGCTAAGGAGCCCCTCGGATTCACTCACATTCAGGGCCGTCAGCTTGTTGTTGGAGCAGTCCAGCTCCATCATATCGGCCAGGCCGTCCAGGCTAAGGCTCTGAAGCTTGTTGCCATTCACCAGCACCGTCTTCAGCTTGGGAGAATGCGACAGATCCAGCGTTTCGAGCTTGTTGAAGCTGACATCGATGCTCTCGAGGTTGCTGAAGTACTCGATTCCGACAAGGGAAGTGATGTTAAGCATTGAGGCGTTGATATCCGTCACAGCCTCGGCCTCATCTTCCGTAATCTCGCCATCGCCGTCGGTGTCGAAATTCTCCACGCAGTAAGCTTTGAAGAGCGGGCATCCGAAGGAGATGACATCGGTTGTCCATGGTACCAGCGGTACATATTCGCTGGCAAGTTCGTTGTTGCCGTCGGAAATGACAAGGGCAGCGTTGGCGCTGCAGCGGCTGCGGAAGAAATCCTCGCTCAATGCGGTACCGCTCACGGTAACGGTCAGGTAGCCGTTATCGGCAACAGCGCTGGTAATGGTCAATTGTACCGTCTCGGGGGCAGCTTTTGTTATGGTATAGACCGCCTTTACCTTCAGCGCATTCTGCCAGACCTGTGCAAGTTCCGCAGCCGTAGAGGCGGGCTGCAGCTCAAAATCGAGAGTGGCGGTCCCGGGGGTAAGCGTCCCGTTGTCTGTGTAGCTCACAGGAACTTTTCCATCCGAATAGGCGGGAACGAAGGCGACGGACTGGATGCGAGCCAGAATGGCTGCCACCTGGTCCTGCAGGTCTTCGATGTCCTGCTGCATCGCATAGATGGTGTTCTTGATGTTCTTGATATCTTTCTCGCATTGAGTCACCCGGTTGGTAAGAGCCTCGATGGCGGCATTGATGGAGGCAACCTCGGAGTCAATCCGGGTGTTGAGCGTATTGACCTGTGTGGCAATCTCTCCGCGAAGCTGGCCGTCCAAGTTAGTGATGGCCGCCGAAATAGCCTGCTGATAGGCTTCGGTTATCTCGGTCCGGGCGGTATTGAGGTCGGAACGAAGCTGGACAATGTCTGCCGCATTGTCGCTGATGGCCTTGGCGTTGTTGGAGATGGCCGTCGCATTGGCCGAAATCAAGGCCGCATTCGACGCAATATCCTCAGCATTTTTGGCGATATTGGAGGCGTTGGTGGCGATGTCCCGCTCGTTGTCTGTTGCACGGTTCTGAAGGGCTGCAATGGCGTTGCCGTTGGCCGTGATATCGGCCTCGTTTTCTTCAATCAGTCGTTTATTGGCGGCAATCAAGCGCTCACAGGCATCGATGTCGGATGCATTCGTAGCAATGTCCCGGGCGTTTGCGGCGATGTCGGCAGCATTCTGGGAGATGTTGCGTCCGTTGGTGGCCACGGTTGCGGCAAGTTCAGACAAGTCTCCGCCAAGACCGTTGATCTGTGTCTGGAGGTCGTCAATCAGGGTTTTGTTGGCACTGATCTTATTGGTCAGCGTAGTTTCAAGACCGCTAATCAGGCCCTGGAGATAGGTCTTCTGGCTGTTGAGCTGGCCTTCGAGGTTGGATTTCAGCGAGGAAAGCTTGGCGTCGGTCTGGGCAATCGTGTAATAGCCGGTGAGCTGGTTGTTGACCCATGTTTTCATCGTACTTTCACTGGCCGAAATGGCATCGCTGATGGCTTTGGTATAGGCCGAAGTGATATCCTGTTTCGATTTGGATATAGACGTATCGCAGTCTGTCACCGCTTGACGAATCTTCTCCTGAAGGGATGAGTCCAATGTAGAGATAGCCTCTTCCAAATCGTCTTTGCCGATGCCAGAGTTCCCCTCCAGCGCTGTGATTCGCTGATTGATGTTGGTAATCTGACTTTGGATGGAGCTTACAAGCGACGCGGTGGCATTGTATTTCTGCAGCGTCACGAAAGTTGCCGATACCCAGTCTTTCGTGTCCTTTATCTGACTGTCGACATAGTTCTTGAGTTCGGTGATTTGCTGCTGCAGGTCTGCGTCCTTGGTCTGCAAATTGCTGATGGCTGTCCGGATGGACTGAAGTTCGCTGTTGAGCGTGGTTTTGTAGGCTTCCAGTTGGGACAGAACGTTGGCATTGGCGGTGGAAATCTCACCGGTCAGTTCGGCCTTGAGGTCATCGATGCTCTTGGTGAGGTCTTTGTCGGCCTGAATGAGCGATGATTCCTGTTCCTGCAGTGTCTTAATGTATTCCTGCAGCTCGGAGGCCATTTCCTCGAGATGGGAAATCGTAGCCTGGATGCCAGTAATCTGTGCATCAATTCCGGCTATCTTATCCGACTTAAGCTCGTTGATTTGGTTTTGGAGGTTTTCAACCTCGGATTGTTTTGCACAGCCAAGGGCAACTGCCAGGCAAAACGAAAGAACAATAACAGAAAAACGGTTCATATTATATGGTTTATAAAAAAATCGCGGGCGCAGCTTGTCCGGTAGTGGTCGTAGGAAACCATGAAGGTACAAGTTACGCCCGCGAATACCCAGAAGGGTACTTACCGCGGGCGTTCACAACTTGTCTGAACCTTCAGTTAAGAATTTCCTACGTTCCTACACAGTCAGAGCAAATGGCAAACGCTAATCTATCTATGTATGATGCGCTTGCACGCATCATGACAAATATAGCAGTTTTTTTATACATGTCGCACTACCGGGCGACTTTATCGCCCGGAACAAAGATAACTCCCCTCCTCCGAAAGGCAAGTTGTCTTTTAATGTCAATTCTGGAGGTCCTGTCAGTCCAGTTCATTTATCCGCTTGACATAATCCTCGTAAAGGGGCATGTACTTGCTGTAATAGCAATCTTGAAGATAAGTCATGATAGTACCATGACACTGTTCCGGTGTAAGGGCAATGGCGTGGGAATAAAGTTCGTTGAGGTCTTGGGAAAACGAAATATAGGCAGAGTCGATTGGATCCCTTTTCGTGGCCTTGCCAAGCACAGAGTAAAAGGAACGGGTATGGGTTTCATACCACTGGTCCACATAGTCTTTTGCCTTCTTGACGGCTGCTTCCTGAGCAGCTTTCTCCTCATCTATCGACTTCAGCACAGCGCTGAGGGAATCTGCCACAGCTTCTGTCTGTAAGAGCCTCATCTCCAGATCATTACCCAGATCTTTGCCTTGACGCAGCCGCATCGCCATCCAGAGGAAAGAGGCCGCGAGTGCCGCCAATACAAGGCTCAATACGGTGTATTTCAGTGCTTTCCCGTTATTCTTGAACGCTTTCCCTACAGCCTCTACCGATTGATAGCGCCTGTCGGCATTGCGACGGAGACATCGGCGTGCGATGTGAGCATAGCCCCGGGGGAAAAGGTCAAGAAGGATAAGCCCTATGGAATAAATGTCGCTCCGAGAGTCAACGCTGCCGCCTGAAAGCAGTTCCGGAGACGCGTAGCTGCGGGTGCCGCCGATGGCCTTTTCCAGGTGGGTGTCGTCATCGGCAAAACCGAGGTCGATGAGTTTAAGGGCCCCGGAAGCCTTGGAGATGAGGATGTTATCCGGTTTGAGGTCATTATGGACGACACCTTTTTGATGGAGGTACCCGACAACGGCAAGCAGCTCCGAATAGATGCACCGCCGCTCGCGTGAAGATGGATTTCCGGACAGCCACAGGGTAAGCGTCTCTCCGTCCACGAATTCCTGCACCAGGCACGGCCCCACTGGAGAGTCTTCCTCGTAAGTAAAAACAAAGGCAAGTCCCGGATGCGACAGGCCAATGGAGAGTTCATACTCCCTTTTCAGCTGTTCCATGCCCTTGGCACCGGCGGCAGTTTTGAGAACGAAGCGTTTTCCGGCCTTTTCGGCAATGTAGAGCCGCCCCTCTTTAAGAGTGGATACAATGCGGTATTCCCCGCTGTCCAGGCGAGTCGTCACCTCTCTGAGCGTTTCACTTTCAAAACCTGACATAAAAAGACATTGTAATGCAAAGATATTGTTTTTACCTTTGTCATACAATGTCAGTTTCAGTTAATAAACCGGAAATCTCAATCCTGAGAAAAAGGTGCGAGGAAGTTTTTGGGCAGTCACTTCAAACCCACAACGCTTTCATTTCTCTTGTGGACTCCGTCGGAGTTGCGCTTAAGGAGCATCTCTCGGAAAGCACCCTGGAACGCTTGTGGGGCTATTCCACACGCGGTGCCGACGCCGTCTCACTCCGCACCTTGGATGTCCTGTCCCGCTACACCGGAGCCTCCTCCTGGGCAGACTTTCTCAAGCGCCTCAAGGAAGACAGTCTCCGGGAGTCGGAAGAGTTCTTCGCCGACGGCATTGCGGCATCGTCCCTTCTGCCAGGGGCACAGGTCCTGCTTGGCTGGCTGCCAAACCGCCGCATAACGGTGAAATACCTCGGAGAAAACCGATTTGAAGTTGTTTCTTCCGAGAATTCCAGCCTGAAACCCGGAGACAGTTTCTCGTGTCTTCGGTTCCAGAAAGGCCGCCCGCTCTATCTCGACCGCTTTCGCCGCAGCTGCACCCACGAAGAAGCCTGCTATGTTGCCGGAGAACGCAGCGGGCTCGTGATTGCCTCAATTACAGATTCTCTTCCCTAAGGAACTCCACGCTGCGGTGGATGAGCGGGGAAAGATAGGTATCGTTGTCCACGAAGGGAACATGCTTTCGATAGTCGGCCACAATCTGCTCGAGGGCGGGGCTGGTGCGCTCCGGACGGCGGAATTCGAGAGCCTGGGCGGCGTTGAGGAGCTCTATGGCCAGCACGGTTTCGCAGTTGTCGGCAACCTTCACGAGCTTTGTGGCGGAGTTGGAGCCCATGCTCACGTGGTCTTCCTGCCCCTGCGACGAAGGGATGGAGTCGGCAGACGCCGGCCAGCAGTACATTTTGTTCTGGCTCACAATCGATGCAGCCGTGTACTGCGGAATCATGAATCCGCTGTTCAGGCCCGGGTTCGCCACCAGAAACTTGGGAAGGTCGCGTTTTCCCGAGATGAGCTGGTAGATACGTCTTTCCGATATGTTCGCCAGCTCGCTGAGGGCTATTGCAAGCGTGTCCATCGGAATGGCGATAGGCTCTCCGTGGAAATTGCCGGCAGAGATTATCATGTCCTCATCGGGGAAGATGTTGGGGTTGTCGGTAACGGAGTTGATTTCGTTCTCGATAACGCTGCGGACATACTTGATGTTGTCCTTCACCGCCCCGTGCACCTGCGGGATGCAGCGGAAAGAATACGGATCCTGCACATGTTCCTTGTGTCTGGAGATAAGTGAGCTGCCCTCCAGGAGGCTCATGAAGCGCTGCGCCGTGGCCAGCTGCCCGTCGTGCCGGCGCAGCTTGTGGGTCAGGGGTAGAAAAGCTTCGATGCGGCCGTCGAAAGCGTCGAGCGAAAGGGCTCCTATTATGTCGGCCCATCTGGAAAGGCGATAAGCCTTGATGAGGCTGTACACGGCATGGGCGCTCATGAACTGGGTGCCGTTCAGAAGGGCCAGTCCCTCCTTGCTCTGAAGGCGTATCGGCTCCCAGCCGAGTTCTTTCCATACTTCTGCTGAGGGGCGCACTTTTCCTTTGTAGAGGACTTCTCCGAGGCCGATGAGCGGAAGGCTCAGGTGGGCAAGCGGGGCAAGGTCGCCGGATGCGCCGAGGGATCCCTGCGAATACACCACAGGCAGCACGTCTTCGTTGAACATGTCCACAAGGCGCTGGACGGTAATGAGTTGCGCTCCCGAATGCCCATAGGCGAGGCTCTGCGCCTTGAGCAGGAGCATCAGCTTCACTATCTCGGGACGCACCGTCTCCCCCGTTCCGCAGGCGTGCGAGACAACCAGGTTGTGCTGAAGCTGCGAAAGCTCGTCCGATGGGATGGTTATGTTGTACAGGCTGCCGAAACCGGTGGTAATCCCGTAAACCGGACGGTCTATGCTCTCCATCTTGCCGTCAAGGTAACGGCGGCAACGCACTATGGCCTCAACTGCCTCCTGTGAAAGGGCAAGTTTTTCGTGATTGTCTATTATCTCCTTTATCCTGTCAAGTGAGAGATGTGCGAAGTTTATAGTTTGCATTCAGTTCAAAGCTTCTTTTATTATACTGTCATCTACCATATTGGGAAGGGTTACCCGGAGGCCCGGAGTGCGGGCCATTTCGCGCTTTATCGCAGAGAGCGAACCGTCGTTGCGGGCCCAGCTGCGGCGGGCTATTCCGTTGTTCACGTCCCAGAAAAGCATTTCGCGTATGTGGCGGGCCGAGTCTTCACTTCCGTCAATCACCATTCCGAACCCGCCGTTGATAACCTCTCCCCAGCCGACTCCGCCGCCGTTGTGTATCGATACCCACGTGGCACCCCGGAAAGCGTCTCCAATAACGTTCTGCACCGCCATGTCGGCGGTGTAGCGCGAACCGTCGTATATATTCGATGTCTCTCGGAAGGGGCTGTCGGTTCCGGAAACGTCGTGATGGTCGCGCCCGAGCACTACCGGGCCGTGGAGTCTGCCGTCGCGCACGGCCTCATTGAAGGCGAGGGCTATCTTGGTGCGGCCTTCGCAGTCGGCGTAAAGGATGCGGGCCTGCGAGCCGACGACGAGTTTGTTGCGGCCGGCTTCCTCTATCCAGCGCACATTGTCGTGCATCTGCCCCTGAATCTCTTCGGGTGCTGTGCGTGACTCTTCCAGAAGAACCTCCATTGCAAGCCGGTCGGTGAGCGCGAGATCGAAAGGATCCTCGCTCATGCATACCCAGCGGAAGGGACCGAACCCGTAGTCGAAATACATCGGGCCCATGATGTCCTGCACATAGGAAGGATAGCGGAAAGACCCGTCTTCCCTGAGGATATCGGCCCCGGCGCGGGAGCTTTCCAGAAGGAAGGCGTTGCCGTAGTCGAAGAAGTACATCCCCCTGTCGGCGAGGCGGTTGATGGCCGATACATGCCTCCGGAGCGAAGCATGGACAGCCTCCTTGAAGGCTTCCGGCTCCTCCGCCATCAGGCGCTTGCTTTCCTCGAAGGAGAAGCCTGCGGGATAATAGCCGCCTGCGAAAGGATTGTGAAGGGAGGTCTGGTCGGAGCCAAGGTCAACTGTAACTCCTTCATCTGCAAGCTTTTCCCAGAGGTCAACCACATTGCCCACATAGGCGAGCGAAACGGTTTCCTTTGCGGCCGTAGCCCTCCGGATGCGGGCAAGGAGTTCATCAAGATCGGTATGCAGCTCGTCCACCCACCCCTGGTCGAAGCGTTTCTGAGCTGCGGCAGGGTTTATTTCGGCCGTTACCGACACCACTCCGGCAATGTTGCCGGCCTTGGGCTGGGCACCCGACATGCCGCCGAGGCCTGCCGTTACGAAGAGCATCCCGTGACGCTCCTCTTCGGTGCCTTTGAGCCCCCTTTTCCAGAGCTGTTTGCGGGCCGCGTTCATCACGGTTATGGTGGTTCCGTGCACGATTCCCTGAGGCCCTATGTACATCCAGCTGCCTGCGGTCATCTGCCCGTACTGGCTCACTCCCAGCGCATTGAAGCGCTCCCAGTTGTCCTGGCTGGAGTAGTTGGGAATGACCATTCCGTTGGTTATCACCACGCGCGGAGCATCCTTGTGGCTGGGGAAGAGCCCCAGGGGATGTCCGCTGTACATCGCGAGGGTCTGATCTTCCGTCATGTTCGCGAGGTACTGCATGGTGAGACGGTACTGCGCCCAGTTCTGGAAGCAGGCCCCGTTGCCGCCGTAGATGATGAGTTCGTGCGGATGCTGGGCCACCCTTTCGTCCAGATTGTTCTGAATCATGGCCATCATCGCGGCGGCCTGACGGCATCGGCAGGGATATTCGTCTATCGGACGGGCATAAATCTTATATGAAGGACGGTAGCGGTACATGTATATGCGGCCGTAGAGCCGCAGTTCTTCGGCGAACTCGGGGGCGAGCTGCGCATGGAGCCTCTCCGGGAAATACCGGAGCGCATTGCGGAGCGCCAGTTCTTTTTCGGCGGCGGATAGAATGTCCTTGCGCCTGGGGGCATGATTCACCGAAGGGTCGTAGGGTTTCGCCTCCGGCAGGCGGTCCTGAGGAATGCCTGCAAGTATCTCTTCCTTGAAAGTCATTGCCTGCTAAAGTTTTATGATGGAAAGTATCTCTTCTTCTGCTTTGAGGGCCTGGGCGGCTATCCCCTCCCCTTCAGAGATGAGGGCCTGGGCAGCAGCCCTGTCCGAGAGCGACGCTGCATTTATCTTCACGTTCAGCAGAGCCCCCCTTACGGCAGCACGGGCGGCAAGGGCTCCTACGCCAGCATCTGATGCGGATGCGGGATTCCCCTTACTTGCCATGGCCTTCAGCAGCGGGAATGCGGCGGATGCGGCCTTCATCGTCTCGAGCGGCACCCGGGCGGCATTCAGCGTGGCTTTCTCGATGGCCTGTGCGCGGGCTTCCTGCTCCTCGGGGCTGCCCTTCGGAAGGCCGAAGGCAGACATTATCGCATCGAAACTGCGGGTATCCTCGTCCACGAGGGCAAGGAGTCTCGAGAGCACCTTCTGGCCTTCGTCAGCCCAGTCGGAGAACTCTTTCCAGCGGTCGTCCCAGCCGCGCTTCCCGGCCGACAGATTTGCCACCATCGTTCCCAGCGCGGCGGCAAAGGCTCCCATCACCGCAGCGATGCTTCCACCGCCGGGCGCCGGGGATTCGGACGCAGTTTCTGCAGCCAAGTCCTTGACGCTCATACGGATGAGCCTTTCCCTGCGGGCTGCCTCGGCCTGGTCTTCCATAAGGTATTCGATAACTTTCTCGCGGGGGTTGAAGGGGCGGAGGTCGTCAAGCCCCATGCTCTTCACCGCAATCTTGATTATCTCCGATTCGGCTATTCCGGTGCTGCGGCCCTGCTTTTCAAGATACCAGCGGCCGGCGTCAAGCAGCACGCTTCTGGGGACCAGTCCCACGATTTCGGCTCCGGTAACCCTCAGCCCGCGGGCCTGGGCCTTTGCGCATACCTCGTCGAAGGCCTTGTGAAGCGGGGTGGCAGAGATGTCGGTTATGTTCATGCTCACTTGGGCAATGCCGTATTCGTCTATGTACCAGCCTATTGCCTTGCAGCCCTTGAGCGTTCCGGGAATCCATATCTGACGGCCTTCCGCGTCTTTCAGGAGCTTGCCGGTGAGGGAACCGCCTTCTCTGGCCATGCGGCCTTTTTCGCGTACGTCGAACGCCACGGCCGAAGCCTTTCGGGTAGATGTGGTATTGAGGTTGAAATTCACCGCCACAAGGAATCCGCGGGCGCCTACGTTGCTCGCTCCGCTGCGAAGGATGCTTTCGCTTACCTTTCCGTCGGCAGGGCCGAAATCGGGAGCGTCCCCGGAGGCTATCTTTTCCGGAAGGGCCTCGTACTCGCCTGCCCTGCAGGCTGCAAGGTTGCGGTGTTCCGGTTTGAATGCGGCCGCCTCGTAGCAATAGCACGGTATGGCAAGTTCCTCCCACATGCGCTTTGCTATTCCGCGGGCAAGGGAAGCACATTCTTCCAGGGTTATGCCGCTTACCGGAACCAGCGGGAGGACATCGGTGGCGCCACTTCGGGGATGAGCCCCGTGATGCAGACGCATGTCTATGAGTTCCTGGGCTTTTTTCGCACCCTGGAAAGCGGCCTCGCAAACCGCTTCGGGGCTGCCGATAAAGGTTACCACCGTGCGGTTGGTGGCTTCGCCGGGATCAACGCCAAGCACCTTCACGCCCTCTCCCGATGCTGAACGTGCGGAAGAGATTGCTCTTACAATACCGTCTATTACGGCTTTATCGCGTCCTTCACTGAAATTCGGGACGCATTCAACGATTCTGGTCATTAGTTTATGGCTGTTTTACTGGTTATTCGTTCACTACCGGCTTGTCATCCTTGTAGAGGCCTGCATCTGCGGCCTCCCGGGCGGCGAGGGACTGTTCATGCTCCCTCTTGGCCCTCTCTACAGAGACCGAGCGTTTGAGCACGAAACCGCTCCCGAGGTACTTCACCCTCACGTCTTCGTCGGCTGCCAGCGACTGTGGAGTTCCCTGCTGCAGTATGGTGCCCTCGTAAAGCAGATATGCCCTGTCGGTAATGGCCAGGGTCTCTCCCACGTTGTGGTCCGTGATGATGACGCCAATGTTGCGGTACTTGAGCTTGGCTATGATATACTGGATGTCCTCCACAGCGATAGGGTCAACGCCCGCGAAGGGCTCGTCGAGGAGGATGAACTTGGGGTCGATGGCAAGCGCACGGGCTATTTCACAGCGGCGCCTCTCTCCTCCGGAAAGCTGAATTCCGAGGCTCTTGCGCACCTTGCTCAGGTTGAATTCGTCGATGAGGCTCTCGAGCCTGGCCTTGCGCGCCTGCTTTGTCATGTGGGACATCTCCATCACCGACATGATGTTGTCCTCGACGCTCATTTTGCGGAAGACAGACGCATCCTGCGGAAGATAGCCCACACCCTTCTGTGCACGCTTGTACATTGGCAGGCCGGTGATGTCCTCATCGTCCAGGAACACCCTTCCGTCATTCGGGACAATCTGTCCTGTTATCATATAGAAGCTTGTGGTCTTGCCCGCTCCGTTGGGGCCGAGAAAGCCCACTATCTCTCCCTGGTTAACCTCCATTGACACGCCCTTCACGACCGTGCGGAGACCATATTTCTTTACAAGGTTTTCACATCGTAATTTCATAGTCGGTGCTATTTTGTGTCAAGTGCCAGGTCTTTTACGAGACTGCGGACTTCGGGATTCTTTTCCATCAGGTCCTGGGCCTTTTCTTCCGGCATGTAAATCTTCTGCTCCACCTGTTCGGAAGGGCGTACACCCACCACGAGATGAAGCCTCCTCGTCCCGAGAGCTTTGTTGTAATAGGTTTCAAGGTCGCGGAGTATCTTCTCAGCAATCCAGCCCCTCTGGGCCTCGTTCACAACCCGGAAAGTGAGAACCTTGAATTCTCCTTCGGCGGATACGGAGAGTTCTGCATTCGCCAAAGCGTTCTCAAGTCGGGTACGGCCTGCCGAAAAATCTGTCACAATCCCCATCCACCGGTCAAGGAGCTCTTCATCGGAGGGGATGCGGTCGGGCTTTTCCTCCGACGGAGCCGCGGCTTTGATTTCTTCGCTCTTCTCGCTTATGAGGGATGCCATCCTGGCCGCTGCCGCTCCCCTGCGACGGGGAGTCGGGGCGGAAGGTGCCGCGGGCGCGGAAGCGGCATCACCAGTCCCTGCCGCACCTCCTTCCGAGGTAACCTGCGCTGACGGGGCCTTTTCCGGGGTTGCCGGCGCTTTTTCCGGGGCGGTTTCGGGCGCTGCCGGGGCGTTTTCAGCCGCCGGGGCAGTTTCGGGCGCTGCCGGGGCAGCAGTAGCCTTTTCGGCTGCAGACTTTGCCTTGGCCGCGGGTGCATCTGTCAAAAGCTCTATCGGTTCTTCCTTCGTCGTTTTCACGGCAGGACCGGGCTGCTGCGCATCTGTGGAGGGTGCCTTGGAAAGGAAAGACAGTTTCATGAGCGCATATTCGATATGCAGTCTCTGGTTGGAACTTGCCTTGTATCCGGCTTCGCAATCCGAGGTAATGCCCAGAGCATCGTATAGGAAACGCACCGAGCAGCGTGCCGCCTGCTGGCGGTAGCGCACTTTTACCGATTCCGGCTGGTCGAGAAGGGCTTCCAGGCCGCCGGTACGGGCCACAAGAAGGTCCCTCAGATGGCTGCTCAGCGCCCCTATGAAATGCATGGCGTTGAAGCCCTTGCCTAGCACCTCGTCGAAAATCAGGAGCGCCGAAGCGTAATCCCCTGCAAGGAATGCATCCACCAGACGGAAGTTATAGTCGAAATCGAGCACTCCGAGATTGTGGATGACGTCGGCATACTTTATGTCGGTTCCGCAGAACGCAACGCTCTGGTCGAAGATGGTGAGGGCGTCCCTCATCGCACCGTCAGCCTTCTGCGCAATCACGTGCAGGCTTTCATCGTCGATTTTAATCCCTTCAGCCGAAGCTATCGAACGCAGGTTCCTCGTAATGTCGGGAACGGTGATGCGGTTGAAATCGTATGTCTGGCAGCGGGAAAGGATAGTTGGCAGAATCTTGTGCTTTTCGGTTGTGCAGAGTATGAAGACGGCATGCGAGGGCGGCTCCTCCAGGGTTTTGAGGAAGGCGTTGAATGCCTGTGAACTCAGCATGTGGACCTCATCTATGATATAGACGCTGTAGCGCCCGACCTGAGGGGGAATCTGCACCTGCTCGAGCAGGGTGCGGATGTCATCTACACTGTTGTTGGAAGCGGCGTCGAGCTCGTGAATATTGTACGAACGGCCCTCCTGGAACGCCATGCAGGACTCGCACTCGCCGCAAGGCTCCAGATCCTGCCCCGGGTGGGAGCAGTTTATGGTCTTGGCGAAGATTCGGGCGGTGCTCGTCTTTCCCACACCGCGCGGTCCGCAAAAGAGGTATGCATGGGCAAGCTGTCCCCTCTGGATGGAGTTTTTGAGGGTGCGGGCTATGTTGTCCTGCCCAATGAGGGCCTCGAAAGAATCGGGCCTGTACTTTCTTGCTGATACTATATACTCTGCCATACGTGACTACAAATTTAATCAATAATTCTTAACTTTGCAGAGATGAAAAAAGGATTGCTGAAATATTTCCTGTCCATCCTCGCGGCATGCCTCCCGGTGCTGCTTCATGCCCAGGGGACCATATACACCAGAAGTGCCCGTCTGGCCGATTTTCCGCAGAAAACCACCAAAATCGTCCTTTCCGGCCAGCCGGATCTGGATGCCGTCCTCAAAGAGGAAATCACCAGCCGCTGGCGCATCTCCCCCTATGAGTTCTGCACCGAGAAAGAGTATGAAGCGCTGCGCAAGGGAACCAGGTACTATTTCCTGCATTTCAATTCCGATTCCGAATTCACCTGGATGCACCTCTCAAAGGGAGGTCCTTCCGAGGGAAATCCCCTCAAAACGGCGATGGATGTGGTGAGCATCCCCGTGTATTCCGCCGGCGATCCCCAGAGCGGCGAACTCGTCTTCCTGCCTGCTTTCATCGACATCGTCCAGGAATACCTTCTCAAGGCCATGGTTTCCGACAAGGTCTCCTACAGGGGCCTGAAAGGCATCATAAGCAGGAACAGGAAGGGCCGGCACATCTGCACGGACGAAAAACTCGGGAGGGAACTTTTCGCCTACGGGGCACCCGACTACATAGTCCCGGTTATCGTATGGGGCACACCTCAGGGCAAGCACCGCCATTACTACCGGATGAGAATCTCAACCGACGACCACCTGCTTTTCGAATATCGCCGCCGGAGACTGTAAGGTGCGGGCCGTTATTTGTTATTCGCTAGCTATCAAGCAATTACAGAAATCAACCTGCTCAGTTTCGGCAGGTTGAAATCAGCAAATCGTTGTTACTCAGCCCCTTGCAGAAAACGCAAGCATATCGCCTCCGTCAAAAAGATGCAGGTATTTACGTACCTGAAATTCCGGAGCGAGCCTCCTCTGTGTGAGGATGCCGGCCAGCAACAACCTCCTTTCGTACGGCAGACGTAGAACGTCCTTAGGCTTTTCGACACCATACTCCTCCTTGAGAAACAGTGCGATGCGCGACTTCTTTCAAATCATACTCCGCCCCTTTGGTGTTGGCAAATGCCTCGAGCATGCCTTCGTAAGATTTGTAACAAGAAAGCAACGCAGTGTAATCCAACACGTTATAGGAGGAAATGATGTAATCTATGAGTTGCATTTTTTCCACCGTTCCAAGCCTCTCGCTGATTCCGATTCCTCATGTAATCTACCACCCGAACGGCTTTTTTCATATTGCTGCCGGCCTTCCGGATGATGAGTTTATCTGAGAACGGGTGATCGCTCACCGCATAGGCAAGAAAGTTCCACCGGTATTCTTCTGCCCTGAGGCAGGAGCGTTTTTCCACAGGATTGTTCGCGATGTAGGCATTGATTGTGCGGATACTCTTGCTGCCTGCCTTAGCGGCGCAGCCGAACCGTGGTTTGAACAGACTTCCGCGTCGCGAGATATCCTTGTTGAACTGCAAGGTAAAGAAGCGGGAGTATTCCTTTATGAAAGGTGACAGATCCCCTCTGCAATCAGCTTTGTACAGGCCGTGAAGATGCTCCGGCATAATGCATAAGGCCACCGGTGCCACTCCGTGTTTCCGGGCGACGGCGCAGAAGGTTGTGAAGAAGACTATTGCATCCCTGGATGAATAGAAGATGATTTCCCCGTTGTGGGTTTTCTGGTACACATGTTGTTGAACAAGCATAGCAATCCCTTTATTATTCGTTAACCGCAGCCTTTTCTCGAATAACAAAGGGCTTCCCGCTCAGCAGTGATGATGGGAAATCCAGTGCTGCACGAAAATAGTGATTTTTTTCCGATATTTGCAACAGTATGAAAATCCTTATTGTTGACGACGAAAGGGCTATACGCAATTCCCTTAAAGAGATTCTCGGAGACGAGGGCTATGATGTGGATACCGCCGAAGACGGCATTCAGGCGGAAGAAATGATTGACAAGGAACACTACGACGTGGTGTTCTGCGACATCAAAATGCCTGGAAAGGACGGGGAGGAAGTTCTCGATTTTGTGACCGGTCAGGGCATTGATTCTGCAATGGTGATGATCTCCGGTCACGGAGACATCGACACAGCTGTGGAGTGCATAAAAAAAGGAGCCTTCGACTTTATCCAAAAGCCTTTGGATCTCAACCGCATCCTCATCACGGTAAAGAACGCTGCCGAACGGACCTCTCTTGTGAAGGACAACAAAGTCCTGAAAAAGAAGGTTTACGGACAGGAGATGATAGGCTCTTCCGAGGCTTTGGGACATATCCGCGAAATCATTGGGAAAGTTGCCCCCACCGACGCCCGCGTGCTCATTACCGGAGCCAACGGAACCGGAAAGGAACTCGTTGCGAGGAGTCTTCACTCCCTGAGCGGCAGAAGCGCGATGCCGTACATAGAGGTAAACTGCGCCGCCATTCCCTCGGAACTGATTGAAAGCGAGCTGTTCGGTCACGAGAAAGGGTCTTTCACATCGGCCATCAAACAGCACAAGGGAAAGTTCGAGCAGGCCGACGGCGGGACCCTCTTCCTGGACGAAATCGGAGACATGTCACTCGCCGCACAAGCCAAGGTGCTCCGCGTGCTCCAGGAGAAAAAACTCTCGAGGGTGGGCTCCGACAAGGACATTCAGGTGGACGTGCGTGTCATCGCCGCCACCAACAAGGATCTCAGGGAAGAGATTGCTAAGGGGAACTTCAGGGAAGACCTTTATCACAGGCTTAGCGTCATAGTGATAAAAGTGCCGTCGCTCGACGAACGGAAGGGCGATATTCCCGAACTCATAAATTACTTCTCCTCACAGATTTGCCAGGAGAGCGGAAAGGGCCCCGTGGCCTTCTCTCCGGAAGCGGTGGCCGCCCTTCAGGAGCGCACCTGGCCGGGGAATATCCGTGAGCTTCGCAACGTGGTCGAGCGTCTTCTCATCCTCGGAGGCAATCCTGTAAGCAAAGCTGACGTAGAGGCGTTCTGCTGAGATTTATTTGCGTTTTCTGCAAAAGACTGATTTACAACGATTTGCTGATTTCAACCTGCCGAACAGCGAGCAGGTTGATTTTTGTAATTGCTTGATAGTTAGCGAATAACAGAAAACGATATCTCCGCCTGCTCTGAGCCCGGACACGTCAGAAGCGGCATATCATTGTCATCCCCGCGAAGGTATTCTGGACAAAAGAGCCGGGAGAAAGGGAACCGGAACCGCCGGGAACCAGGAACGGGACCGCAGTCAGGCGTGCATCGGTACGGGTGCTTATTCCGAACCATTTGCGCTCCAGCGGAAGCAGCCAGTAACCGGCGTTTGCCGAGACGACTCCGATTGCGGCGCCACCGAGAACATCGCTCAGCCAGTGCCGGCCATTATAGATGCGCATCGCGGCAACGGCAGCGGCGGCGACATACGCGCCAGCACCCAACCATCCGCCATATTCCAGTCTCACCAGTTCCGCACCCATGAATGCCGTCGCAGTGTGTCCCGAAGGGAATGAATTGCGCGTGGTGCCGTCGGGACGCATGTCGCAGACCGTATATTTGAGGCCGTTGACAAGCACTCCCAAAACAGCGTATGCGGAAGCCCCGGCGGCGAGATGCTCGACGAAACGGTGACTGCCACGGCCGGAAGCCCCAAGGGCCAAGTACGCAGCAAACGGAGCATATTGCAGGTAATCATCCACCCGTATCTTCCCGTAACGCTCGCGAAGACCGTCTCCGAAGTTCTTGACGGGAGTATTGATGCTGCGGTCGTAGAAATCCCAGTTTATGCCGGCAGCACCCGCTGCAAACACAACGGAGGGGGCTATCAGTTTGGACACCCGAAAACGCTCGGCAGCATAGCGCTCGGCAGCATAGCGCTCGGCAGCGCAACGAGCCGTATAGCGCTCGTCAGTGCAACGCTCAGCAGCGCAACGAGCCGTACAACACTCGGCAGCACAGCGCTCGGAACCGCGACAATCTACCGAATCGCACCCTGCCGCAAAACGCACGTGCGCCGTGCTGTCCGCTGGGGCGGCCACTATGCCTCGGGCGGGAAAAGCAGCCCGGACATCCACCGTAGAAAAAGCGGAAAACAGGGCACAGAGCAACAAAAATGCTACATTCCGTCTCATCGTGGGAGCAAATTTAGAAATTAATCACTAACTTTGGAAAATATGGAAAACAAAGGTAATTTTTTCGCCGGCCTTGCCATCATGGCAGGCCTTGTCATCATGGGACTTTGCATCCCTGCAGCAGTAAGAGAATATGGAGCTACCAAGCGTAGCGTAAGCGTAAGAGGTCTGTGTGAGCGTGAAGTACCGGCAGACAAGGTCATCTGGCCCATCAAGTTCAGGGTTTCAGGCGACGACCTCAACTCCGTCTTCTCCGAGATAGAACGCAACAACGCCAGCATCAAGGCTTTCCTCAAGGCAGGAGGCCTCGAAGATGCTGAAATATCCGTGGGCGCCCCTTCAATCGACGACAAACTGGCCCAGGACTACGGCGGCAACAACCGCTACTACCGTTACGTGGCAAAATCGACAGTTACCGTCTGCTCGGAGAAGGTGAATGCCGTTCTCGCCCTCGTAAAAGACCAGAAATCCCTCATTCGCAAGGGCATCATCATAGATGACGAATGGGGCGGCAGCACTCCTGCCTACAGCTTCGAAGGCCTCAATGCCATCAAGCCCGAAATGATAGAGGAAGCCACCCGCAACGCACGCGAGAGCGCGCAGAAATTCGCCGACGATTCCGGCAGCCGCCTCGGCAAGATACGTGAAGCCTCACAGGGTTATTTCACCATCGAGTCGCGCGACTCCAACACCCCGGAAATCAAGAAGGTGAGGGTCGTGACAAATGTCGTCTACTACCTCAAGAAATAGATGATTCCCCAGGAGACAGTACAGGCCATCCTCGATGCCGCGCAGATAACAGACGTGGTAAGCGATTTCGTGTCGCTGCGCCGCCGCGGCGCCAACTGGGTGGCGTGCTGTCCTTTCCACAACGAAAAAACCCCTTCCTTCTACGTCTCCCCTTCCAAGGGCATCTATAAATGCTTCGGATGCGGCAAGGCCGGAAGCGCCGTAGGGTTCGTAATGGAGCAGGAGCATTGTTCCTACTCCGAGGCCCTTCGCTATCTGGCAAAGAAATACCATATCGAGATTGTGGAGGAAGAAGTCTCCCCCGAGGAGACCATGCGCCGCCAGAGGAGAGAGAGCCTGCTGCTGGCGAGCGAGTTCGCCCAGAAGTTCTTCGCCGGGCAGATGCAGAGCGGAGAAGGCAAGGATATCGGCCTCGCCTACTACAAGTCCAGGGGGCTTGAAGACGAAACCATCTCCCGCTTCGGGCTCGGATGGGCCCCGTCGGGAAAAGACAGCCTCCTGCAGGCAGCCCGTGCGGCCGGATACAAGGACGAGTACCTTCTGGAAGCCGGCCTGGTGACCCAGAGGGAAGACGGCACCCTGGCCGACAAATTCCGCGAAAGAGCCGTCTTTCCCATCCACTCGGTGAGCGGCAGGGTCATCGCATTCAGCGGAAGGGCGCTCAAGAGCGACAACCCGGCAAAGTACCTCAATTCGCCCGACACCCCAATCTATACCAAGAGCAACATCCTGTTCGGCATCTGGTTCGCCAAAAGCGAAATCGCCAAGCAGGACAAGTGCATCGTGGTGGAGGGCAACGTGGACCTGGTGATGCTTCACCAGCTGGGCATACGCAACGTCGTGGCCCCGTGCGGAACTTCGTTTACCGTACAGCAGGTAAGGCTGATACATAAGTTCACCGACAACATCACCCTCATGTTCGACGGGGACGGAGCCGGAATCCATGCCGCCCTCAGGGCCATAGACATGATACTCAGGGAGGGCATGAACGTTAAGGTCGTAAGGCTTCCGGAAAGTGAAGACCCGGACTCCTTTGCACGCAAACACACCCTCGAGCAGTATCAGGACTTCATCGGTGCAAACGAGCAGGACTTCCTGAGTTTCAAAACGGACATCCTGCTTGCCGACGGGGCCGGGAACGACCCCCTCAAAAAGGCCAATTTCATAAACGACATCGCCGACACCATCGCCAATATCCCCGATCCGGTAAAGACGTCCGTATTCGTGAGCGCCGCAGCCGAGCGTTTCGGGGTGGAGAGCGACATCATCTTCCAGAGGGCCCGGAAGACCAGGGAAAAGCTTCTGGAAGAAGAGCGAAAAGAAAAGGAGCGTCAGGCCAGGCAACGCGAACGTGCAGCGGACGCAGCCGGTCTGGACGAAGACTACTCCCCCGAAGCCGACCACGGAGACATTCCGCAGGAAGAGCAGGCCCCGTCACCCATCTACAGTCCTGAAAACAGGGCCCTGGCGCCGGTAGAGGAGGAGATTCTCAAATATATGCTCAGCTATGGACTGGAAATCATGAAGTTTCCGTTCGATTCGCAGGAGGCGAAGGAGTTCAAGTCCGACCCCATCACCGTCACCGAGTACATCAGCGACTTCCTCGAATTCCACGACATCAGCCTTTCCAACACAGGCTACAGGGCTACATACGAGGCATACCTTAAAGGATATGATGCAGGATTCGAGCAGGATGAGATTCTTCGCGGCATGCTCAATTCTCCCGACAGGATTACCGCGAACATCACGGCGCAGCTCACCACCGAAAAATACAACCTGTCGATGAAAGAGCTGAGCAGCAGCCTCACTGCTCCGGATTCCTGGCTCGTGAGCCATGTCCCCAAAACCCTTCTGACCTACAGGGTCAAGATTATCGATCAGAGAATCAAGCAGCTCCAAAAAGAACTGCCTGCGGCCGGGCCCGAGCAGGAAACAGCCCTTCTGCAGCAAATCAGGGACCTGCAGGAAGAGAAAAAAAGAATTCAGAAAAAGATCTACGATAAGAATGAGTAAGCACCAAGAGAAATTTGCGCGCACCCTCGTAACCTGTGCGCTTCCATACGCCAACGGGCCCGTGCATATCGGGCATCTGGCAGGAGTCTATGTACCCGCCGACATCTATGTAAGGTATCTTAGGATGCGCGGAGAAGACGTACTCTTTATCTGCGGAAGCGACGAACACGGTGTGCCCATCACCATAAAGGCAAGAACCGAAGGATGCACCCCGCAGGACATCGTCGACCGTTATCATAAGATTATCAAGGAATCCTTTGTCGGGCTTGGAATCAATTTCGACATTTATTCCCGCACCAGTTCGGAAATACACGCAAAGACCTCTTCCGATTTCTTCCGCAAACTCTACGACGAAGGCAAGTTCATCACCAAGGAGAGCGAGCAGTATTACGATCCCGAGGCTGGAACCTTCCTTGCCGACCGCTACATCGTAGGCACATGCCCCAAGTGCGGGCACGAAGGCGCCTACGGCGACCAGTGCGAGCACTGCGGGAGCACCCTCAGCCCCGAAGAGCTGATTAATCCACATTCAAAGCTCTCAGGCGCAACTCCCGTGAAGAAGAAGACTTCGCACTGGTATCTGCCCCTTGATAAGTATGAGCAGTGGCTGAGCGACTGGATACTCGGCTCCCACAAGGAATGGCGCAGCACCGTTTACGGCCAGTGCAAGAGCTGGCTCGTGGGTGGCCTGCAGCCCAGGGCGGTCAGCCGCGATCTCGACTGGGGCGTGCCCGTGCCAGTACCCGGTGCCGAGGGCAAAGTGCTCTACGTTTGGTTCGACGCTCCCATCGGCTACATCTCCAACACCAGGGAACTGCTGCCATACAGCTGGGAGAAATGGTGGAAGCAGGACGACACCCGCCTCGTACATTTCATAGGGAAAGACAACATAGTGTTCCATTGCATCGTATTCCCTTCGATGCTCAAGGCCCACGGGGGATACATCCTTCCCGACAATGTTCCCGCCAACGAATTCCTCAACCTCGAAGGCGACAAGATTTCCACCTCGCGCAACTGGGCTGTCTGGGCGCACGAATTCCTGCAGGACTTCCCCGGAAAGGCCGACGTGATGCGTTATGTGCTCACGGCCAATGCCCCGGAAACCAAGGACAACGATTTTTCCTGGAAAGAATTCCAGACCCGCAACAACAGCGAACTCGTGGCAATCTTCGGCAACTTCGTGAACAGGGCCATAGTGCTTACCCACAAGTATTTCGGCGGAAAGGTCCCCCCGCGCGGAACCCTCACCGAAGCAGACAGGGCGCCGCTTGAGGAAGTCCCGCAGATACGCAAATCCCTGGAAGAGAACCTCGAAGCTTTCCGCTTCCGCGATGCGCTCAGGGACGCCATGGCGCTGGCCCGCCTCGGCAACAAGTACATCTCAGATTCCGAGCCCTGGAAAACGGCCAAGACCGACATGGCCCGGACCGGCACCATCCTCAATGTCTGCCTGCAGCTGTGTGCAGACCTGGCGATAGCTTTCGAGCCGTTTACTCCGTCAGCCGCCGAAAAACTCCGCGGCATGCTGAATGTTGGCATCTGTGCAGGCTTCGACCACCGCGCCGGAGAGCAACAGACCGAAAACACCTTCAAGGAAGGCGAAGCCGTAGCCCTGCACACCAGGACTGCCGAAGAGAGCTGCGCACCGAACTCTCTCGACTGGAATATGCTCGGTGCCGAGGAGATTCTCCATGAAGGCTGGGAAATCGCTCCCGCGCAGCTGCTTTTCGAAAAGATAGAAGACGCGCCCATCGACGCCCAACTGGAAAGGCTCGCACGGATAAAGGCCGAGAACGAAGCCGCAGCCAAAGCCCAGCTCGCACACCAGGTAGAGCCCCAGAAAGAGGCTGTCAGCTTTGACGATTTCACCCGGATGGACATCCGCACAGCCACAGTGCTCGAGGCCGAAAGGGTTCCAAAGACGGACAAACTCCTCAAACTCACCATAGACACCGGCATCGACCGCAGGGTCATCGTGTCCGGAATAGCGGAGTACTACTCCCCCGAAGACATGGTGGGCAGGCAGATATGCATCCTTGCCAACCTTCAGCCCCGCACCATCCGCGGGATTGAGTCGCAGGGAATGATACTCATGGCCAAACAGGGAGACGGCTCCATGCGGTTCATAACCCCGCAGGAAGCCGTCTGCAATGGTGCCGTAATCGGTTAGGAGGCTACGTCGCAGAGGAACTTCACCCTCACCAGACGTATCTCCATCTCCTCACAGTCGCCCGAAAGGGCCTCTATTGCTTCCGCGATGCTGTCCGATGAGGCTTCATCGCGGAAATAGTCGTATATCTCGTCCTCGATTTCCTGATCTATCTTTTCTTCGATGTAGTAGTCGAGATTGAGTTTTGTACCGGTGGCCACGATGGCTTCTATCTCCTTCATCAGATCGTCCATCTCCAATCCCCGCAGCGAAGCGATGTCTTCGAGGTCCATGCGCCTGTCGATGCTCTGGATTATGAAAATCTTATTGGCGCTCTTGCCCGGAGCAGACTTCACCACGAAATCATCGGGCCGCACTATATCGTTCTCGTCCACATACTTGGCGATAAGCTCGATGAACGGCCCGCCGAACTTGCGGGCCTTCCCTTCGCCCACGCCCTGGCATTTCTGCAGCTCTTCGTAGGTTTCGGGATAGAGGATGGACATGTCGTCCAGGGCCGGGTCTCCGAAGAGTATCCAAGGCTGAAGGCCGAGTTTGCGGGCAAGGTCGCGGCGCAGGTCCTTGAGCATGGAGAGCAGCACCGGGTCTCCCCCGCCGCCGCCCCTCGCAGCCGCCCTTTCGGTAGCGGCATCCTCATCGTCATCGTCTGAGGAGTCCCCCTCCGCGAATTCGGCATCTTCGACAAGTTCTATCTTCCATGGAGACTTTATGAATTCTTCTCCCTGAGCCGTTACGAAGATGAGGCCGTAGCTCTCGATTTCCTTACCCAGGAGCCGTGCTACCAGTCCCTGATGCATGACGGCAAGCCAGTGCTTTTCGTTCTTGTCCTCTCCCGCGCCGAAGAGGTCGAGTTCGTCATGACGGTAGCTTTTTATGAGGGCGTTTGTCTTTCCTGCAAGGATTCCGGCAAGATGCTCCATCTTGAAATGCTCCGGAAGGCTCTTTATGAGCTTCATCACCAGCAGCAGGTCTTCGCGCCCGTCGAAACTCTCGCGGGGATGCAGGCAATTGTCGCATGCGCAGCAGTTGTCCTTCAGAAAGTCTTCCCCGAAGTAATTGAGCAGCAGTTTCCTGCGGCACTGGCCGCTCTCTGCGTATGCCACCACCTCGCTGAGGAGCTGACGGTTTATCTCCTGCTCGGCCACGGGCTTTCCCTGCATGAACTTCTCGAGTTTCTGGATATCCTTGTAGGAGTAGTATGCTATGCAGAGCCCTTCCTCTCCGTCGCGGCCTGCACGCCCGGTTTCCTGATAATAGCTCTCGATGCTCTTGGGAATGTCGTAGTGGATGACGAAACGCACGTCCGGCTTGTCGATTCCCATCCCGAAAGCAATAGTGGCCACTATAACGTCCACCTCTTCCATAAGGAAGGCATCCTGATTATCTGCGCGCACCTTCGCGTCCAGCCCGGCATGGTAAGGCAGGGCCTTTATCCCGTTGATATTCAGGAATTCCGCCATCTTTTCCACCTTCTTGCGACTGAGGCAGTAGATTATGCCGCTCTTTCCGGGATTCTTCTTTATGAATCTTATGATGTCGCGGTCGGCATCCACTTTGGGACGCACCTCATAATAGAGGTTGGGACGGTTGAAGGACGATTTGAAAACTTCGGCGCCCTGGATTCCAAGATTCTTGAGAATATCGCTCTGAACCTTTGGGGTGGCCGTAGCCGTAAGGGCGATGATGGGATGACGCCCTATTTCTTCTACAAGGCTGCGGATGCGGCGGTATTCCGGACGGAAATCGTGCCCCCATTCCGAAATGCAGTGCGCCTCGTCCACGGCATAGAACGATACCGGAATCTCCCTCAGCAGCGCCACGTTCTCCTCTTTGGTAAGGGACTCCGGAGCCACATAGAGTATTTTGGTGCGGCCGGAAAGGAGATCGGAGCGCACTTCATCCATCTGTGCCCTGTTAAGACTCGAATTGAGAAAGTGCGCTATGCTTTCGCTCCCTGCGACGAACCCGCGGAGCACATCGACCTGGTTTTTCATCAGGGCGATGAGAGGGGAAATCACTATCGCAGTGCCCTCCATTATGAGGGCCGGCAGCTGATAGCACAAGGATTTGCCTCCCCCGGTGGGCATCAGCACAAAGGCATCGCCTCCGCCCAGCAGATGACTGATTACCTTCTCCTGATCGCCCTTGAAGTTGTCGTAGCCGAAGAATTCCTTCAGCGTCTTGTGTATTTCAGCCGAATAGTCCATTTAGTCCAGAGAATGAATTGCCAGACCGGAACGCAGTTTTGGTTCGAACCAGGTAGTCTTCGGAGGCATGATGCTGCCGCTGTCGGCTATCGCCATGAGCTGCTCCATGCTTACGGGATAGAGGGCAAAGGCCACCTCCATCTCGCCGCTGTCCACCCTGCGGGAGAGTTCTCCGAGGCCACGGATGCCGCCCACGAAATCGATTCTCTTGTCGGTGCGGAGATCCTTGATTGCCAGGAGTTTGTCGAGAACCAGGTTGCTGAGTATGGTTACATCCAGCACTCCGATGGGGTCGGAATCGTCGT
Source organism: uncultured Bacteroidia bacterium (assembly GCA_902797435.1). GTDB lineage: Bacteria > Bacteroidota > Bacteroidia > Bacteroidales > UBA932 > Cryptobacteroides. Next base: position 89,175 of record CADBSV010000044.1, on the reverse strand, counting down.
AGCGGCCGGGTTTGGCCACGAGCGAATACCAGCGGCCGCCGAGATACATTGAGAATTCGTGCAGATGCGACGGGCGGTACTCCTCCGTTCCTTTATCCTCAAGCACGAAGTCGGTTTTCAGCGCCTGCTTGAACTCCTCATGTGACAGACCGTTCAAATCCTTCACCACACGGTTGTAGTCGAGTATCTTGAGCTGGCTTCCGGGGAAACAGACAGCCATGAAGAAATTGTATTCCTCATTGCCGGTATGCGCCGGGTTCTGCGAGCGTTTCTCAGCGCCGACCCTGGCAGCCGCCGCTGTGCGGTGATGGCCGTCAGCCACGTAAAAAGCATCCACCTGAGTGGTGAAGATTTCGGTGATCCGGTCGTTAACCGCCTTGTCGGCTATGGGCCAGAAACGGTGCCCGAAGCCGTTCTCGTCGGTAAAATCGTATTCCGGAACTCCGGCAGAGACCTTTTCGACTATCGCGTTCAGCTCCGCATTGTCCTTATAGGCAAAGAAAACCGGCTCTATGTTGGCGTTCTGGATGCGCACATGCACCATGCGGTCGTCCTCTTTATCCTTGCGGGTAAGCTCGTGCTTCTTGATAATACCGGCAGCATAATCGTCAGTATGGGCGCAAAGGACAAGTCCGTACTGGGTGCGTTCCCCCATACTCTGTGCATACACATAGTAGCGTTCCTCCGGGTCGCGCAGGAGCCATCCGCGCCGTTTCCAGTCTGCGAAGTTCTTCACGGCCCGGTCGTACACGCGAGGGTCGTGGTCTTCCAGAATAGGATCGAAGTCAATTTCGGGCTTGGTAATGTGCAGGAGACTCTTCTCCCCCGCCATATCCCTGGCTTCCTGAGAATTGAGAACATCGTAAGGAGGAGCAGCCACTTCCGTGACTATCTCTTTCGGCGGCCTTATCGCCGCAAAGGGTTTTACTCTTACCATTTGTTTACCTGAAAACGGGTATTACCTGTTGCGAAATAGTCGGCTATCTGCCTTGCGGCGGCAAGCCCGGCGTTAATGTTGGCTTCTGAAGTCTGGGCTCCCATTTTCTTGGGCGTGGCGAAGACGCGAAGGCCGAACTTTTCCTGAAGGGAGGCAAGGTTGTCGGGAGCGACGTCGGTTACATACTTGAGGTCCGGCCTGTCGGAGAGAGCCTTCTCGAGGCCGGCCTCGTCGATGACTTCCTTGCGGGCTGTGTTCACGAGGGTTGCACCCTTGGGCATCTTGGTGATGAGATCATAACCAATGCTGCCTATCGTAGAGGGCAGAGCCGGGATGTGCAGGGAAACATAATCGCTGCCGGAGTAGAGTTCGTCCAGGCTGTGCACCGGTTCTGCGCCGCCCTTTGCAATCTGCTCGTCGGAAAGGAAGGGGTCGAGGGCCTTGACCTTCATGCCAAGGGCTTTTGCCTTGGCGCCCACGAGGCGTCCCACGTTTCCGAAAGCCTGTATGCCAAGGGTCTTTCCTTCGATTTCGCTCCCGGTAGCCGGAGTGAACTGGGTGCGCGCCATGAAAATCATCATGGCCACGGCGAGCTCGGCCACTGCATTGGAATTCTGCCCTGGCGTGTTCATCACCACAATCTTACGGGCACTTGCAGCTTCGAGATTGACATTGTCAAAACCTGCTCCCGCCCGCACCACTATCTTGAGATTCGGGGCTGCGGCGATCACCTCGGCAGTAACTTTGTCGGAACGGATGATGAGGGCGTCGTAGGGGGCTACGGCCTTCACGAAATCGTCCTGGCCGGCATACTTTTCGAGCACGTCCACACTGTGTCCCGCCCCGGTGAGGATCTTTTTGATTCCTTCCACCGCAACGGCGGCAAAAGGTTTCTGGGTAGCAACGAGTACTTTCATGGCAGTTTATTTTTTCAGATTTTCGAAATCCTGCATGGCCTTCACAAGGGCTTCGACGTCTTCCTGTGTGCATGCGTTATAAGTGGAGGCGCGGAATCCGCCTACGCTGCGGTGACCCTTGATGCCCACGATACGGCGCTCTTTGGCAAAGGCAAGGAACTCGTCGGCAAGCTCTTCACGACCTTCTGCCATCACGAAGCAGATATTCATGATGGAGCGGTCCCTGGCGTCGGCCGTACCGCGGAAAAGGGAATTGCGGTCAATCTCGGCATAAAGGGTGGCCGCCTTCTTTTCGTCGAGGGCATGAATGGCATCGACTCCTCCCATCGCCTTCACCCATTTGAGGGTCTCGTTCATCACATAGATGCTGAAGACAGGCGGAGTATTGAACATGCTGCCCTTGTCCAGATGGGTGCGGTAGTCGAGCATTGTGGGAAGGTAACGGGAAACCTTGCCGAGGCTGTCCTTGCGGATGATGGCGAAGGCAACGCCGGCAGGACCGGCATTCTTCTGGGCTCCTCCGTAAATCATCGCATACTTGCTCACATCTACCGGACGGCTCAGGATGTCGGAAGACATGTCGGCGATAAGCGGCACCGGGCAGTCGATATCTTCCTTGATTTCGGTTCCGTAAATGGTGTTGTTGGTGGTGATATGGAGATAGTCGATGTCTGAGGGAATCTCGTATCCCCTGGGGATGTAGCAGTAGTTCCTGTCGGCCGAAGATGCTATGGCATAAGCGTTGCCGAGCCCCTGGGCTTCCTTGAGGGCCTTCTTCGCCCACACCCCTGTCTCGAGATATGCAGCCTTGTGCTCAAGATAGTTCATGGCCACATAGAGGAACTGCAGGCTCGCTCCGCCGCCGAGAAACACCGTCTCATAATCATCGGGAATATGGAGGAGTTCCTTCCAGAGAGCACGGGTTTCGTCCATCGTGGCCTCCCACTCCTTTGTGCGGTGCGAGATTGAGAGCAGCGACACTCCCGTTCCCTTGAAATCCTTGATGGCCTCTACAGCCTTGTCGTAAACCACCTGCGGAAGAAGGCAGGGACCGGCATTGAAAACATGAACTTTGTCCATAGATTAAATACAGTTATTGATTTTTCTTTAAAGTTAACCAATTTTTAGCTGAAAGCAAATTTTTGAAATCAGGGGAAAAACCGAGGGTAATATCTGCCGTAAAGAGGCAGTCCTGCGCAAATTCGCGCGAGACAACCGTGACTCCCGGATGTTTAACAAGCTTTTCCGCCTCTGGCTGGTCCTGATACGGAAAGCGGAAACAAATGCGCTCGGTAAGGGTTTTCTCCGTCTTTACTGCACTTCCCAGAGCGTCGGCGGCCGCAGTGCGATAGGCGTTAATGAGCCCGGGCACCCCGAGCAGCACTCCCCCGAAATAACGGACCACCGCCACCAGAACCCCGCTGAGACCGGCGGAATCTATCTGCCCGAGAATGGGACGTCCTGCCGTTCCGGAAGGTTCTCCGTTGTCGTTGGCACGCCACAGGGATTCCAATCTCCAGCTTCCGTCCGGGGCCTGTAGCGGCTTGGGAATGCGGTATGCATAGCAGATGTGCCTTGCGGCATGGTGCTCACTTTCAAGGGATTTGAGAAGAGGGGCCACTTCTTCTTCGGAGGAGACCGGCCATGCGTAGGCTATAAAACGGCTCCCCCTGTCTTTGAACAGGCCCTGCGAAGGCGCAGAAATGCTGATAAACTTATCTGCCACTTGCATTACCAAATTTAGCAAAAATGAATTATATTCGCAATATGTTTTACAATTATCGCGTCACACTGAAAGGAATCAAGGGTTTTTTCCGTCTCTATACAGTATCGGGCTCCAACACCCTGTACACTTTTCACAAGCAGCTCCGCTCCGACCTGGAGTTCCCGCAGGACCAGCCGATCCTGTTCAAGGCCTTTGACGGCGGCGGTGCAGTGCTTGCCCGTTACGCCCTTATAAATATAGGTTCGGGCGCTGTTGACGAAGTAAGCATCGAAGACACCGTAAAAGCCGGAATCACCAGTTTCGAGTACTTCTACGACGTCGCTTCCAGGAAAAGCGTAATCATCACCTTCGAAGGCGAAAGCCAGCGGAAAGTCAGCGCCCCCACCCTGGAGGAATCAAAGGGGCCCCTCCCCATCGAATTCGAGCACGGCTACGTGGCCTTCGAGGATCTTCCGGAAGACAAGCGCCGCAGCATTCCGGCTCCCGGCAGCAGTATCCTCAAGGGAATTGTCGAAGATGACGACGATGAGGATTTCGAAGATGAAGACGAGGACGAAGACGATGAGGATTCCGACAAGGAAGAGGAAGAGCTCGTTTACGAAGAATAATCCGCATTCTCGGCCAACGACAGCAGTTATCTTATCTCCGGAATGACATTTTTGGAGGACCGGTGAGTTCGGGGTGCAGAAAGCCCCGTTTTGCTCCCGGAAGGGCCCGCAGAGAGGGTCCGGGGAGCAGGGAACTAAATGGCCCATAAAAAGAAGAGGCCGGCTAAAAAGCGATTTTTAGCCGACCTCGGTGCGTTTTAAGCCGGAATTGCTACCGGCCGAAGTCAATCATTATTCGGCAACTGCTTCGGGTTCCTTGTAGAGGCCAACCTTGCAGACGTCGATGTCGAAAATGAGGGTCTGGTTGGGGCCGATGCCCTGGGGACCGCGCTCACCGTAACCGAGTTCTGCGGGAACGAAGAGCTTGATCTTTCCGCCTTCACCGACATACTTCAGACCTTCGGTCCATCCCTTGACTACGCGGTCGAGGGTGAAACGTACGGAGTCGGCCTCGGGCTTAACCTCGTCGAAAACGGTTCCGTCGAGAAGGGTGCCCTTGTAGCGTACCCAGACGGTATCCTTGTCAGACACGGGGACCAGCTCGCTGCCGGCCTCGATGAGCTGATACTGGAGTCCGCTCTCTGTAACTTCAACGCCTTCCTTCTTGAGGTTCTTCTCAAGGAACTTCTCACCGGCTTCCTTATTGGCAAGGAGAGTTGCCTGGCGGCGGTTCTCAAGGTACTCGTTGAAGATGCGGTTCATCTCGTTGGGATCAACCTTGAACTGCTTGCCGAATTCGGGGTCGCGTGGGTTGCCCTTCGCCTTGATGAAGTCATTCATGCCCTTCTTGATCTGGCTATAGCTGAGTTCGCCGAAATCATAACCCTTGATGAAGGAGCCGAAGTTGATACCTACGAGGTAAGCGACGGAATCCTTGGTGGCCTTTGAGACCTTGAAATCCCTTGCAGTCTTGGCGACTGCTTCCTGGGCGGCGGGAGCCTCTTCGCCTTCGGCGGGTTCTGCCGCAGTCTTGTTCTGACATGCAAGGGCGGAAACGCCGAGGATGAGAGCTGCAAATAGTAAATTCTTTTTCATTGTTATTGATGTTTTAAAAAGTTTCTGTTGTTACCATGCAAGGGCCGATGCTCCGAGTATTGCGGCATCGGACTCCTTAAGCTGTGAAAAAAGAAGCCGGACCTTGTCTCTCCATATAGGAAGGACATTCTCGTTGAGAGCCTTGAGGGTGGGTTCATAGATGAATTCCCTGGCCCTTGCAAGGCCTCCGAAAAGAACTATGGCCTCGGGGGCCGAGAACTCCACGAAGTCGGCGAGCTTCTCTCCGAGGATACGGCCTGTGAAGTCGAACACGCGCTTGGCAAGGGCATCCCCTTCCTTGGCAGCCTGATAAACGTCTTTGGAGCTTATCTCCTGCAGTTCGCGCAGGACGCTTGGTTCATCGGACATGTCAAGCCACTCGCGGGCGGTGCGGGCCACGCCTATGGCCGAGCAGTACGCCTCGAGACAGCCTGTCTTGCCGCAGCCGCAGGGACGGCCGTTATGACGTACGGCGCATGTGTGTCCGAGCTCCCCGGCAAAGCCGTCGGAACCGTAGAGGACCTGCCCGTCGATAACGATACCGCTGCCGACACCGGTTCCGAGAGTAATCATGATGAAATGCTTCATGCCCTTGGCCACGCCGTAGGCCATCTCGCCCACTGCCGCCGCATTGGCGTCGTTGGTGAGCGTGACGGGGATTCCTCCGCATTCGGCGGACAGCATCTTAGCGAAGTCAACCGAGCCATGGGCCGCCCATGGAAGGTTGGGGGCGAAGGCTATGCTCCCGGTATAATAGTTGCCGTTGGGGGCGCCCACGCCTATACCGCGTATTTCGTCCTTTTTTCCGGCCTGAGCCACGAGGGAGAGTACCGCGTCGGCTATTTCCTTCACTACGACCTTTGCATCGTCGCTGGCGCTGGCCTTGATGACGCTCTGTGCGAGAACTTCGCCGCGGGCATCCACGACACCCAGTTTGACGCTCTGGCCGCCGATATCGATTCCGACTACAAAATCTTTAGCCATAATGTCTTATGCTTTCTTGACCCTGGATCCGAACAGCGCGAACCAGCAGATGTACACCAGATAGATGATGATGAGCCAGTAGCTGTTGATGAAGCCCATCGCGTCGGCTACCGCGCCCTGCACTACGGGAAGGACACCGCCGCCGAAGACCATGGTCATGAATATGCCGGATGCGATGGTGGTGTACTTGCCGAGGCCTTCAACGGAGAGGTTGAATATCGCACCCCACATGATGGAAGTGCACAGGCCGCAGAGAACCATGAAGAGGATGCTCACGGGCACTGCCGACTTGAACATGGTAACGGTAAGGGTGCTGGGGAGGAAAATCGCAAGCAGCAGGAATACTATGCCGACGAGGCTGACGGTGGTAACCATGGAACGGCTGCTCACCTTGGCGCCGATGACTCCGCCGACAAGGCGTCCCACGAGCATCAGGAACCAGTAAGCTCCTACGAAGGTGCCTGCCACGCCGGCGGCGAGGCCGAGGCCTCCCTCAGCAAGGGGGGATGTCATGTAGAGGTTGGCGATATTGGGGATACCGACTTCAACTCCGATATAAACGAAGATGGCGATGATGCCGAGCACGAGGTTGCGGTGCTTGAAAGCGCCGCCCACAAGAGCCAGGGTGCCTTCTTCCTCAACCTTCTGCCCTGCGGCCTTGGCGGCCTCGAGTTCGGGTTCGGGAATCTCGGAGAAGAGGATGATTATGAATGCGAGTGCAAATACGCCCATTGCTACGTAGAGGGCAGGATTGACGTCTGCAATCTTCGTGCTTTCGGTAACGTTTCCGATGAGGATTCCGCAGAACCAGGGAACGATGGTAGCACCGATGGAGTTGCAGCTGCCGCCGAACTGGATGAGCTGGTTGCCCTTGTTTCCGCCGCCGCCGAGGGTGTTGAGCATCGGGTTGACGATGGTGTTGAGCATGCACATCGAGAATCCGGAAATGAGGGCGCCGAGGAGGTAAATCCAATAGTTGCCCAGCACGCCGGAGAGGAAGGATACCAGGACACCTGTGAATCCTATTCCGACAGCGGTGAGGGATGAAACCTTGTAGCCCCTCTTCTTGAGGAAGAGACCGGCAGGTATGCCAAGGAAGGCATAGGCTATGAAGTTCATGAGGTTACCCAGCTGGGACATTGCGTTGGAAGCGCCGAACTGCGCCTTGGCAATGATTCCCATAGGATTCTGCAGGCCTGTCACAAATGCAATCATGAAGAACAGGAAGTACATGATTGCAATTGCCGCAACATTGCTTTTCTTGTTTGCCATTTTATCAGTTTTTTAGTTTCAGTTGTCTGTTAGATGGAAGCCATGTTCTTCTCGTTGAAGAGGTTGCGCCCGTCTGCGGTGTATGCATACTCGATACGGTCTGCATAGGCCTTCTCCACCTTGCCGCGGACTATCTTCATCGTGGAGTTCACAAGGCCGTTCTGTTCCGTCCAGGCTTCCGGACAAACCACCAATGCGGTGGGAAGCCATTTTTCGGGGAACATGCCCTCGTGCTTTCCTCCCTTGCGGTAGGTGTTCATCTCGTCCCAAATCTTCTGGAGCATTGCCTTCTTGCCGTCTTCGGAAGCCGGATCGAGTTCGGGATGCTCCTTCTTGAGCCACTCTTTGCAAAGATCCCTGTTGGGAACTATGAGCGCAATTGTGTATGGATTCTGGTTGTTGTGAATGATAACCTGGTTAACGAATTTGGTGACGCTGGTGAGGTTATCTTCATAGCCTTCCGGAGAGTACTTGTCTCCGTCGGCTGCGATGAGCAGGCTCTTGAAGCGGCCGGTAACATAGAGGTAACGGCGATCCTTCGGATAAAGGTAGCCGCGGTCGCCGGTATAGAGCCATCCGTCAACAACGGTGCTGGCGGTAGCCTCGGGATTCTTCCAATAGCCGGCCATGACGTTTTCGCCGCGGATGACGATTTCACCGGTCTGCCCGTCGGGAAGTTCGTTGTGCTCTTCGTCGCAGATCTTGATATCCATCGGAACGACCGTACGGCCGGAACTTCCGAAGATGGCGTGTCCTACGCTGTTGGCGCAGATAATCGGGGTTGCCTCGCTGAGGCCGTATCCCTGGAATACAGGAACTCCGATGGCATTATACCACTTCTGGAGTTCGATGTCCAGAAGGGCGCCGCCGCCCACGAAGAACTTCATCTCCCCGCCGAAAGCGGATTCGCGAATGGTGGCGAAGAGCTTCTTGTCGAAGAAGTTGATGAGGGGCTTCTTCCAGAAATGCTTCCACCAGGGCTTGCCGGCATTGTAGTATTCCTGATTGTAACCTATTGCGAGGTTCACTGCAAAGTTGAAGAGTTTCTCCACCTTGGGGCCCTTTGCCTTGACTCCGGCTTCGATGTTCTTCTTGAAAGTACGCGACAGGGCGGGAACGCTCAGCATCACATTGGGCTTGACGTCCTTGATTGCACCGGGAACGTTGCGCAGGGTTGCAAGCTGGGTCTTTCCCACGGGAACGGTGGCGATGCTGCCGCCGTACATCATCATGGTGTAGAAACCGGCCACATGCGCGAAGCAGTGGTCGAGCGGAAGGATGATGAGCATCTTCGCTCCCTCGTCAACGTTGATGACGGAAGAGCCCTGCTCGACATTGGCCGTATAGTTGCGGTGTGTCAGGAGGATACCCTTCGGATCGGCGGTTGTGCCGGAAGTGTAGGAAATGTTGGCGTAGTCGTCGGGCTTTATGGAGGCTATGCGCTTCTCGAGTTCGTCCCCGTGTTCCTTAAGGAATTCCACGCCCATGTCGTGAAGTTCGCTGATATGCATTTCGCCCTCTTCAAGGGGAATGTCGTCGAGCACGATAACCTTGCGGACCGACTTGCAGTCGTTTTTGATACGGCGTATCTTGGGGAGCTCGTTTTCAGATGCCGCGACGAACACTGAATCGGAGTGGTTGATACGGAAAGAAAGATCGGTATCGGATTCAAGCTTGTAAGAAAGGGGGACGTTTACGCCGCCGGCATACAGGATGCCGAGTTCGGTCATCACCCACAGGTTGCGCGCCTCTGCGAGGAGCGAAACCCGTTCGCCTTTTTCGAGGCCCAAGGCCATGAATCCTGCTGCCAGTATGCGGCCCTCGTCACGGGTCTGCTTGAAGGTTGTTTCTGTCCAAACGCTATTCACCTTCTCGCGGAGATAGGTCTTGTCGGCGTATTTCTTAGAGTACTTCTCTACGAAATCGATGATTGTAGGTTTTGCCATAGTATTGTTGAATCGGGTTAAAAAAGACCATTTAGCTGGGCATCGATCATATCCGTAACCTTTGCGAAATCTTCCGGGCGGTTGCCGAACTTGATATTGTCTCCATCAACGATAAGAAGCTTGCCCTGATAGTCTTTTATCCAGTTTTCGTATTTTTCGTTAAGTCCCGTAAGATAGTCGATGCGTATGCTGCGTTCGTACTCGCGGCCCCTCTTCTGAATCTGGGAAATGAGATTGGGAATGCTGGAACGCAGATATATGAGCAGGTCGGGATATCCGACAAGGCTCATCATGAGCGAGAAAAGATCGGAGTAGTTCTCGAAATCCCTCGTGCTCATAAGCCCCATGTCATGCAGGTTGGGAGCGAAAATCTTTGCATCCTCATAGATGGTGCGGTCCTGGATGACCACGTCGTCCGTCTTGGAGATGTCCACCACATCCTTGAAACGCTTGTTTAGGAAATACACCTGGAGGTTGAAGCTCCAGCGTTCCATGTCCTCGTAGAAATCCGCCAGATAGGGATTGAAATCTACGGATTCGAATTTGGGAATCCAGCCGTAATGGGCTGCAAGCATCTTGGTGAGGGTCGTCTTGCCGCTTCCGATGTTTCCTGCGATGGCGATGTGCATTGTGTATAGGTTTTAAATATCTACAAAGATAAGGATTTTATTTGAACAGGCCGAAGAGTTCGGCATCTATCTTGTCGGTAATGAGAGCAAAGTCCTCCGGATTGTTCTTGAAATCGAGATTGTCGGTCTCTATCGTGAGCAGACGTCCTTCGTAACTGCCGATCCACTGCTCGTAATGGCGGTTGAGCCCGCTCAGGTACTCTATGCTTATCCCCTGCTCATAGTCGCGGCCGCGCTTCTGGATATTGGCAACCAGATGCTCGATGCTGCTCTTGAGGTAGATGAGCAGCTGCGGAGGGCGCACCATGCTCATCATGATGCGGTAAAGCTGCATATAGGTTTCGTAGTCCCTCTCCGACAGATTGCCCATCTCGCGGTTGTTCTCCACGAAGATGTGCACTCCCTCCATGAGGGTGCGGTCCTGGATGATGGTCTGTTTGCTGCGCGAAATCTCTATCAGGTCCCTGAAACGCTGGGCGAGGAAATATGTTTCCAGATTGTAGCTCCAGCGGGGAATGTCCTTGTAGTAGTCCTCGAGGTAGGGATTATAGGTTACGCTCTCGAACTGCGGCTTCCAGCCATAATGCTCGGCGAGCATTGTTGTGAGCGTCGTCTTCCCGCTGCCTATGTTTCCTGCTACTCCGATATGCATGGTCGTTTTGTCTTAGCTTACAAAATTAACATTCTTTTTGTAATTTTGCCAGCGCCAAGGAGAAAAAGAAACATGGAGATAAAGCGTTTCGTATGCAGGGTTCTTTCCGAGAACAGCTATGTCCTCAGCGAAGGAGATTCGTGCGTTGTAGTGGACCCCGGTTTTTACGGGCAAGAAGAGCTTGGGCGGATTACCGGCTACCTCGATGGCCGCGTTCCCGACGCAATACTGCTCACTCACGGCCATTTCGACCATTGCCTCGGGGCCAAGCCCCTGCAGGACGCATGGCCGGGAGTTCCTGTTTATATGCATCCCGCCGACGAGCCTATAGTTCACGAGGCCGAAGGAATAATGCGTTCCCTCAATCTGCACGGCGCCGACTTCTCTTTCCGCTGGATCCCCGTTTTCGACGGGCAGACCATCAGCTTCGGTTCCCTGTCCTTCAAGGTCATCGCCACCCCGGGGCACACTCCCGGAGGGGTATGCTGGTACTGCGAATCCCTCGCTTTGGCTTTCACGGGAGACACCCTTTTCGCCGACGCCATAGGGCGCACCGACTTCCCCTATTCAGACTACGACTCCGAGATCCGCTCCATAATGGAGAAGCTCGTGCTGCTTCCAGGGGCAACCGACGTCTTCCCCGGCCACGGAGGGCCAACCACCATCGAGCGCGAACGCAGCTCCAACCCGTTCCTCGAGCCATTCAACGAACCCGGGGAAACCTTCGACGAAGATCTCCCCGGTATAGAACTCAAGCCTTTCTGAGGGCTTACAGATTTTCCTTCTTGACTTTGTCCAGGAAAGCCTTTACGTGCTGCTTATACTCCTGGGGGTGGGACTGGAATGAGTTGGCGTGGACGGCGCCTTCTGCAACCCACTTCTCCTTATAGCCATTGACCTTTGCGTCGTAAACCTGCTGCAGGTGAGAGAACTCCACGAAGTCGTCGGCATCGCCGTGGATGAACAGCATGGGGCGGTCGCACTTCGCGAGCTGGTCCATTGAAGATGCCTCCTTGAAAGAGAAGCCGTACCTGTTCTTGCAGACTATGCTGGCGCTGGTGAGCACCGGGAACGGAGGCAGGTGGAAACTCTGCTTGAGATTGAACTTGAGCTGGTTCCAGATGCTGCTGTAGCCGCAGTCCTCGACATAGGCCCGGAGATACTCTGGCTGCTCGTCACCGCTCATCATCATTGTGGTTGCGGCCCCCATGGAAACGCCGTGCACGACCATGAAATCGTCACCCCAGATTCCGTGTGCGACTTTCACCCACTGGGCGACGTCGAAGCGGTCGTACCATCCCATAGTGGTGTGGTCTCCCTCGGAATACCCGTGATACTGAAGGTCGGGGAAAAGGACGTTATAGTTAAAATCGTCCCTGTACATGCGTACCAGATACAGGAATACAAAGTGGTTGTCTCCAAAGCCGTGGACCACGATCGCGGTTCCGTTTGCCTTGCCGGGATTGGCGGCTGGCACATAGCATGCGTGAATCTTTGCACCGCCGTAACCCACGATGAAAGTATCCTTAAGTGTGCCTTTTTCGTGAAGCGCATCGTACCATGCAGTGCTTCCTGCGAGGAGAGAGTCGGCTTTGTAACGGGTTCTTTCGATGTTTTGGCCGTCGGGCATGTCCACGAGCACATAGTTGCACATAAACTTGCCCACGAAGCAGCTGTTGAGTGAAAATACCGCTATTGCCAGCGTGAAAATTTTCAAGAGTGTTTTCATTATTGGTTCCTTAATGGTTATTAACGTGCAAATTTAGCAATTATTGCGGAATCGCAAGACCTGCCAGGGGATATTCGCGGGGGCTGCGGAGCGCGGCGCGCGAAAAAGAATTGAAACATACCCCGGCGGAAAGTTTTTTGAGTATTTTTGCAGTATGCAGAAAGAGGAAAAATACAGAAGCATTTACGACTCGATAAATCTTTTGCTGGCAGGCCCCGGTGCTTCGAAGGATTTGTTCTTGAAAGTGGCGGCCCTGCTTCAGGATGGTTTTGATTTCCTGTGGACAGGCTTTTATTTCGTAGAAGACCTGCCCGGGCTCGACGGATTGAGGTGCATAGGAAAAGATGAAGGAGATGCGGATCTGCATTCCAAAGGCCCGTGGCTGATACTCGGGCCGAGCGTCGGACCTCCGGCATGCGAGAAAATCCGCTACGGTCGCGGAGTCTGCGGAACCGCATGGAAGGAAGAGCGCACCGTGGTTGTACCCGACGTGGACCTCTTCCCCGGGCACATCGCCTGCAGCAGCGAATCCCGCTCCGAAATCGTGGTTCCGCTGATGTCTTCCACAAAATCACATCTCCCGGCAGACGGCGCCGCCCCCAAGCCGGACCGCGTGCTCGGCGTACTGGATATCGACAGCCGGGAACAAGGCACTTTCGACGCAGTTGATGCAATATGGCTCGAAAGGATTTGCAGCTGCATCTCGAATTCCGGACTTCTCTGATTCCCTTGGAGCGACCCTTCCGCGAATCATCTTCCATACCGCAAGGCGTCCGCGTTCTTGCCCAATAATACCACACATCCCGGCCTTCTGCCCCACCCCGGGGTGCAGGAAGGGGTGGTTTCGCTCCCGGAGGGGGCTGCGAAGGGGACTCGGGGTGCAGGAAGGCGCGATTTGCTCCCCGGAGGGCCTGAGAAGTGGCCTCGGGGTGCAGGAAGGCACGATTTGCTCCCCGGAGAGCCCGCAAAGTGGTCCCGGGGTGCAGGAGGGCGCGATTTGCTCCCGGGAAGGGCCCGAGAAGTGGTCCCGGGGTGCAGAAAGGGGTGGTTTTGCTCCCCGGAGGGTCTGCAAAGTGGTTTCGGGGTGCAGGAAGGGCGTGGTTTGCTCCCGGGAGGGCCCGCGGAGAGTGATCGGGGTGCAGGAAGGGGTGGTTTTGCTCCCGGGAGGGTCCGCGAAGTGGTCCCGGGGTGCAGGAAGGAGCGATTTCGCTCCCGGGAGGGCCCGCGGAGTGTGATCGGGGTGCAGGAAGGGGTGGTTTCGCTCCCGAGAGGGCCCGCGAAGTGGCCTCGGGGTGCAGGAGGGCGCGATTTGCTCCCCGGAGGGTCTGCAAAGTGGTCCCGGGGAGCAGGTAGGCGCGATTTGCTCCCGGAAGGGCCCGAGAAGTGGCCCCTGGGCTTGGAAACAGCCGGGGAAACAGCTACAGCGTCTGTCCGCCGATGAACTCCCGCATTATGGAAGTGGGAGGTATGGCCGCGATTTCTGCAGGCTTGAGGGCCGTCACCGGCTCTATGAAGGAGAGAAGGTCCTGTGCCTTGGCATAAGCCGGACTTGCCTCGGTGATACCGTAGAGCAGAGGCTCGGCATAGTATTTCAGCAGCGGCAGGTCGTAGAGCGTGGAGGAATTGAACACCACCCTCGCATTGTCTTCGAATGGGAAGATATTCCTGGCCTCTCCCCTGCGGACGCTCGGCCAGCGGAGGATGTTGTCTTCGGGCGAAATGCCGCGCACCCGGTTGTCCCTCACAATCCTGCGGAGCAGTCTCTTGTCGGTCGTGGACCCGTGCACCTTCGTGCCCCCGGGCAGGGCTGACAGGGCCGAGATATAGACATTGTAAAGCCGGCTGCGGTCCACCCCCGGCGTAAGGTCCGGATTAAGTGCATGGATGCCTTCCATGAAAAGCATGTCATTCTCTTCCAGCCTCATGCGGCGGGTCTCGTCAAAAACCGTCTTGCCCGTCTTGAAGTCGTATTTCGGGACAATGACTTCCCGGCCGGCTATGAGGTCGTTGAGCTGTTCGTTCAGCAGGGCGACGTTCATGGCCCCGAGGGACTCGAAGTCGTATTCTCCGTTCTCATCCTTGGGTGTATGCTCCCTGTCCACGAAGTAATTGTCGAGTTCTATCACCTTTGGGGTCATTCCCAGCACGTTGCACTGCTGCGCGATACGCAGCGAACTGCTTGTCTTTCCGCTGGAGGAAGGCCCCGACATCATTACGATGCGCGTCTTCTTCTTGTGCCAGAAAATCTGGTTGGCAATTTCGGCATATTTCCGCTCCTGGCGGGCCTCACACAGATTGATCAGACGAATGGCCTGCCCGTCTGCAAGCACGGCGTTGAGTTTCTCGATACTGTCAATTCCCACAGCCGAGCACCAGTCGGCGTATTCGCGGCGCGCAGCCTCGATTTTGCTGATATTTTGTTCCATTCAGATTTTAGTAGTTTCCATGCTGCAGAGCTTCCCTCAGGAACGGTCCGGTGACCGAATCGGGATTGACCGCAAGTTCTTCCGGAGTGCCTTCCGCCACTACAAATCCCCCGCCGGCGCCTCCTTCGGGCCCCAGGTCGAAGATATAGTCGGCACTTTTCAGCACATCCATATTGTGTTCTATTATTATTACCGTATTGCCTTGATCGACAAGCTTCTGCAAAACTCCGAGAAGTACTTTGATATCCGCAAAATGCAGGCCAGTAGTAGGCTCGTCGAGAATATAAAGCGTGTTTCCCGTGGCTTTGCGGAACAATTCCGCCGCAAGTTTCATGCGCTGGCTCTCACCTCCGCTCAGAGTTACGGAAGACTGGCCGAGCTGCACATACCCCAGGCCGACATCCACCAGCGCCGCCAGTTTGGGGGCTATCCTCGGATTCGTCTTGAAGAACTCGTAAGCCTCGGATATAGACATGTCGAGCACGTCGCTGATGTTCTTTCCCTTATAACGGACGGCGAGGGTATCCTCCTTGTAGCGTTTGCCAAGGCAATGCTCGCATGGCACCGTAACGCTCGGCAGGAAGTTCATCTCCACCACCTTGAGGCCGGCCCCCTTGCACTCTTCGCAGCGTCCTCCGGGCACATTGAAGGAAAATCTGCCCGACTTGAATCCGCGGACCTTTGCGTCGGGCGTGTCCCCGAAAAGGCTGCGGATATCGTCGAACACTCCTGTAAAGGTGGCAGGGTTGCTTCGCGGAGTGCGCCCGATGGGGCTCTGGTCCACCTCTATCACCTTGTCTATGTTGCCTATGCCTACGATTTCCCTGTACGGAAGGGGCTTCTGGACGGAGTGGTAGAATTTCCCTTTGAGAATCGGCATCAGAGTCTCGTTCACCAGGGTTGACTTGCCGCTGCCACTGACTCCCGCCACTCCGATAAGGCAGCCGAGCGGAAAATCAATGTCCAGGTTCTTGAGGTTGTTCCCGCATGCACCGCGAAGACCCAGCTTGAGGCCGTTTCCTTTCCGGCGGAGAACCGGAACGGGGATGGTCTCTTCTCCGGAGAGGTACCGCAGGGTTTCGGATTGCGGGTTGGACCGCTCCCCTTTCGGCGAGTCCTTGGAGATTCCGCCCTCTTCCGGAGCCGGTCCGCTGAAAACTATCCGCCCGCCTGCGATGCCGGCGCCGGGGCCGACGTCAACCAAATAGTCGGCGGCACGCATCGTTGCCTCGTCATGCTCTACCACAATCACGGTGTTGCCTTCGTCGCGAAGGCGGCACAGCGAAGCGAGCAGTTTATAATTATCCCTCTGATGCAGTCCGATGGACGGTTCATCGAGGATATATATCACATTAACGAGCTTCGAGCCGATCTGCGTGGCGAGCCTTATCCGCTGGCTCTCCCCGCCGCTCAGCGAGCCCGTAGCACGGTCGAGAGTAAGATACTCCAGGCCGACATCCACGAGGAACCCTACACGGTCGCGAAGCTCCTTGAGGATATCGTGGGCCACCGCTGCGGCCCGGCCGGTGAGGTTCAGCGAGGAGAGCCAGGCATGCAGCTGGGAAATCTCCATTGCAGATACCTCCGATATGGTTTTGCCCGCTATCTTGAAGCAGGAAGTCTCTTCCCTGAGCCTGGTCCCGTGGCACACCGGACATACGATGTACTGGTCAATGTCCTCTATTATGCCGGGCCAGGTGACCATCTGCGAATTTGCCCCGTCCCCCACCCGGAAGAACTCGTCAGAGCCATATACAAGCAGGTTCACCACCTCTTCAGGCAGGTCGGAGACAGGTTCGTACAGGGAGAAATTGTATTTCCGCGCTATGGAGGTAACGGCTTCGAACTTGCGGCTTTCCCTTACTTTGCCAAGCGGGACGATTCCGCCGTCCGCTATGCTCTTTCGAGGGTCGGGGATGATATTCTCCATTGCCACGTCCGGCACCGTTCCAAGGCCCTTGCAGTGCGGGCAGTAGCCTTCGGGAGAGTTGAACGAGAAGGTATGCGGCTGCGGTTCCTGAAGCGACAGGCCGGTCTGAGGATCCACGAGATGCTTCGAAAAATGGCGGAGTTCCCCGGTTTCGACATCCAGCATGGCCAGCGAACCTTTGCCTGCGCCGAGGGCCGATACGACGGAATCCCTAACCCGCTTGAGGTCGCCTTCGCCGGGTTTTAGCTTGTCCACCACAAGTTCTATGAAATGGGCCTTGTAGCGGTCGAGCTGCTCGACATCACTCAGGTTCAGCACTTCCCCGTCGATTCGGATCTGCGCAAAGCCCTTCCGGCGCATCTGGTCGAAGAGCTCGCGGTAATGTCCCTTGCGCCCCCGCACCAGCGGAGCGAGCAGAAGGCACTTGCGGCCGGCATAGTCGCGCATTATAAGGTCCACTATCTGTTCGTCCGTGTAGCGGACCAGTTCCTTGCCTGTGACCGGAGAATAGGCTGTCGATGCCTTGGCATAGAGCAGACGCAGGAAGTCCGATATCTCCGTGATGGTTCCCACCGTGCTGCGGGGATTGTTGCCAGTTGTCTTCTGCTCTATGGCTATTATGGGACTGAGGCCTTCCACGCTCTCCACCTGCGGCTTTTCAAGAATGCCCATGAAGTGCTTGGCATAGGGAGACAGGGTGTTCATGTAACGCCTCTGCCCCTCGGCATAGATGGTGTCGAAGGCAAGGGAGCTCTTGCCGCTTCCGCTCAGGCCGGTGATTACCGTAAACTTGCCCCGCGGAATATCCACATCCACTCCCTGCAGGTTATGCGCACGCGCTCCCCGTATCCGTATGTATTCCTGTTTTGCCATGGGCGAACGCAAATGTACAAAATTATTACTTAACTTTGCCGCCGATATGTGGATTTGGCTTGCATTGGGTTCCGCCCTGCTGCTCGGCGTTTACGACATCGCCAAGAAATACGCTCTCAAGAACAACGGAGTGTACTACGTCCTCCTTGCAGCCACAGCCATTACCACACTGCTGCTCTGCCCGTTTCTGGCCGCCGGTCCCCCAAAGTATCATCTTCAGCTGCTGCTGAAAGCCGTTCTGGTAACCATCTCCTGGACGGCAGGGATGATTGCCCTGAGGCTCCTTCCAATAACCACCGTAAGCACCTTCAAGGCTTCCCGCCCCATGTTCGTGGTCATCTTCTCGATTCTGCTTTTCGGCGAGAGGCTCAACCTCTGGCAGTGGATTGGAGTCGCTGCCGTTCTCGCGGCACTGTGGCTGCTTGGGGCGGCAAGCGGAAAAGAAGGGTTCAAATTCGGCAGCAGCAAAGGCTTCAACGCCCTTATAATCAGCGTCATGGCCGGGGTGGCCAGCGCTCTTTGGGATAAGCACATAATAGCCGGTTTCAGCTTTGGCACTCCCCTTGGAGGCGTTTATGCCGCACTTCCGGAGAATCTCACGGTTCCGCTCTTCGTTCAAAGCTGGACCAATTTCTATATCAGCATTTTCCTGGCCGTAATCGTCATTGCAAAAGCCCTCCGCGAGGGAAGGGATAGGGAGCGCTTCCGCTGGGACTGGACCCTTCCGCTCATAGCCCTGCTCATCACCGGGGCCGATGCACTTTATTTCATCGCCATCAACCAGGAAGGTTCGCTTCTGAGCGTAATTTCGCTTGTCCGCCGCTTCTCAGTGATTGTGACTTTCGTGCTCGGAGCGCTGCTGTTCAAGGAACAGAAAATAAAAGGCAAGAGCATTGCCCTTGCCTGTATGGTAGCCGGTATCGCGCTTCTTATGATCGGCAGCCTGTAGCCGGCGCTACTTCGTCGCAGTTTCCTTCAGCATTTCAGAGACCGCCGCTTCCAGCTGAAGGTCGCGCCCTTCTTCCACGGAAGCGGGATCATTGTACACGACGATATCCGGAGTCAGCTGGTGGTTCTCAAGGAAACGCCCTTCGGAAATGCTCCATGAGCCGATCTGCGGAATCCCGAAGATGAGTGTCGGATCCACCTGATACTCCCACCATACGCTTGTGGCAGTTCCCGGAACCGGAGCGCCTATGATCTTTCCTATGCCAAGCGCCCTGTAAAGGTACGGGAAGCCGCATGCGTCGGAATAATTGTCTTCGCAGACCAGTACGCAGGAAGGCTTTATCCATTTGTCGTACGGCTCCGGAGACATGGCGGCGCCGCGCGGCCTGCGCTCGGTATAAAGATGTGCATCCAGGAAGGTGGCGAGGTCGTTGTGCAGCCATCCGCCGCCGTTGTGGCGCGTGTCCACGATGAGGGCGTCGCAGTCGCGGTACTTGCCGAGCGCCTTGGAATAAACCTCCCTGAACGAGGGAGAATTCATGCCCTGAACATGGACGTACCCGATTCTTCCGCCGGAAAGCCTCTTCACGTATTCTTCATTGTGGCGCACCCAGCGAACGTAAGCGGCATGGGAGTCATTCGAGGAAGGAGTGACATATACCTTTACCTGCTTTCCGGAAGATTTCACGACCAGGGGAATCCGTTTTCCGGAGGTGCGGGCGAAAGTCTGATACCACTGCTCCCCTGCGGGAACTTCCCTTGAGTCAACGGACACTATTACATCTCCCGGCTTGAGGGAGGGCGCCGCCGTAAGAAGCCGGCTTCCGGGAAGGAATGCCGATATCTTCAGGCCAGGCCCTGCGTAGGAAGCATCGAAAATCACACCGAGATGGCCGGTGGAGACTCCGCTTCCGTCACGGTAACGGCCGCCGGTATGCGAACCGTTGAGTTCGCCGAGCATCTCGCTCAGCAGCTCCTGGAAAGCATAATTGTCGGTAATAAAGGGAAGGAACTGGCGGTAATTGTCCGCTACTGCGGCCCAATCGACTCCGTGCATCGAGGCATCGTAGAACTTTTCCCTTACTTCGGTGACGCAGTGGTCGAAGATGTACTCCCTTTCCTTTGCGGGGAAATACTCGTATTCACCAGAGAAGGAAACCTGCTTGGAGCTTCCCTTGTCGGCATCTATTTTCTTGATGCCTCCATGGGTAAGGATATAGAAAGCCTTCCCGTCCGGAGCGGGGGTAAACCTACCGTACACATCTTTGGAAACAACCTTGATGTCTTTTTTGCGAATATCGAGGCAGCAGAGGTCGCTCCCATTTTCAAGCTGAACGGTATAGTAGAGCTTTCGCCCGTCCGGAGTGAGCCAGTGGTCGCCGAGACGCCCGGAATTGCTGGTAAGGCGCATCGTACGGTCCTCCCGGCGGCTCAGTTCGAGCTTTACCGGCTTCACCTTCGAAGCCTTTGTGCTGTCAGAGGCCGCTGCCTTGTCTTCTTTTTCCTGTTCCTTTGCGCTCTTTACGAACTTTTCTATCTTTTCCACATCTTCGCTCTTGAGGAATTCGGAATAGGCCTCATCATCGAAGAACATGATGAAGATGTCCCCTTCCGCACCCCAGCTGCCGTGGCTCCTGTACCCGGCCCTGTCACTCTCCCAGGTCATGGCCTTGCCGCCGAGGGCCCAGCGGAAGCCGCCGTCGGAGTAGCCGCTTTCGGTGAGGTCTGTAACCGTGCCGTCCTGCACATCTATAAGGCAGACATCCTCGTTGTACATACGGCCTCCGCCCTGATAGACGCTCAGAATGCTCTTGCTGTCGGGGCTCCAGCTGAAGGGCATGTCGCCGTCGGAATAGGAAGCATTGGCGCCTGTAAGGAGCGTTTTGGGATTCTTCCCGTCGGCGCTTGCCACAACTATCTCCGAACGGTTCCTAAGCCAGGCGAGCTTCTTTCCGTCGGGAGATGCGGAGGGCTGGAAACAGATCTCCCCTTCCGGGCTGACCCTCTCTTCGGAGATTTCCGATGCAAAGGTGAAATGGGCCTCCTTCTTATCCTTGATTTCGGCCTTGTAGATACCCCATATCCCGTTACGTTCGGAATCGTAGTAGAGCACCCTGCCGTCTTTTCCGAAGGATACCGTGCGTTCCTGCTCGGGGGTGAAGGTTATGCGGCGCGTATCCGAAAGGTCCGTCGTAGTGGTATAGACGTCTCCGCGCACCACGAAGGCTATCTCCTTTCCGTCAGGCGATATTGCGATATTGTCGGGAGATGTTCCGATAGGGCGCCAGATATGCTGTCTGCGCTGCTCGTCCTTGCGGAGGAAAACCTCCACTTTCTTTGGTTCGGAGCCTTTCTGTACGGTATATAAGTCCCCGTTCCAGCTGAAGGCCATGGTGCCGTCTCCTGCGATGCTGAGGTACCGGACCGGATTCTTCTCGAAATTGGTTACACGGGTTCCGTCGCTGCAGAAGATGTTGGAGTCGCCTCCCCAGTCGCCGGGTATAGGGTCGGAAACCGGAGATCCGGACGGGCCGCCGCGGCGGGTGCCGCCCTCTTCGGAAAGATAGAACCAGGATTTGCCGTCAGGAGCCCACACGGGGTTGCGGTCCTCTCCCGGGAAAGACGTGAGTTTGGTGAATACAGTCCCTTCTTTCTGCCATATATCCTTAGTTACCGCAGACGTGTGGTGCTTGCGGAAATAGTCTTCATAGCCCTTCACATCTTCGTACAGCATGATTCCGGAGGCGTTCACCGAAAGATTGGCCACGTCGAACGAGAACACCTGCTGCGGGGCCGGCAGCCGTTTTCCTTCCTTCGACGCCTTGATGGCCTCTGCAAGATTCAATCCGTAGAGCTTTCCGTCGCCGGGGAACACACTGCTGGAGAAGTCTTCCTGAATGTTGGAAGAGAAATACAGGGTGCCGTCCGGAGCAACCGCGAGCGGAGTCTCCCTGCCTCCGAAGTCGGTAATCCTGCAGGGTGCACCTCCTTCCGCCTCTA
Source organism: uncultured Bacteroidia bacterium (assembly GCA_902797435.1). Lineage (GTDB taxonomy): Bacteria > Bacteroidota > Bacteroidia > Bacteroidales > UBA932 > Cryptobacteroides. The sequence goes on along the minus strand of CADBSV010000044.1, from coordinate 67,563 downwards.
CTGCCCATATATCCTTGCTGCCTTCGCGCCAGGAAGCGAAAACCAGAGTGGCGCCGTCGGGGCTCCAGACCGGCTCCGTGTCATGAGAGGGGTTGCTTGTGAGCTGAACCGCCTCCCCGCCTTCCGTTTTTACCAGGAAAATGTCGCCCTGATACACGAACGCTATCATGGAAGCGTCCGGAGATATTGCATTCTGGCGAAGCCATCGCGGGGTAAAATCCGGAGCAGCCTGAGCTGATGCCGCAAACGAAAGAAACGCGGCCAAGAGGACGGATAATGTTCTCATAATGACAAATTAAGATTATTCTGCGGAAGCCTTTACAAAACGGAAAACACTGCCCTCGTGCTCCTCTCCGTTGAGTGTCCAGGTACGGTTGCAAGATGGGTTGCTTCCGGTCCTGTGGTCTGAGCAGTGGTAATGGATGGTGTCGGAAGAAGCGTCCGGCCACTTGAGCACGATATCCTCGTCCATATCGGCCGCGCCGTCTATCTCCCCGAAGTAGAGGCAGTCGGAAACAGTGCCGTCTTCATCTTTGAACTGACGTGCGAAAAGGCCGTACAAAACCGCGGGATAGACTCTCGACGGGGCTTGTGCAACCTCAGCCCAGTCGCGCACGGTATATGTTTTTTCCTTGAATGTGAGGGACATCCCGGGCATGTCGGAGGAGATGATGGAACTACCCTCGCCGTCCGTCGCAAGAATAACGATGCTTACGGGATACCAGTCAACTTCGTAACCTTCGCCTGGTTCCAGAGAAAAGACCTCTTTGCAGGAAGAAAGAACCAGGACAAGTGCAAGAATTGAAAGAATCTTTTTCATAAAAATGATGTTTGAGTCAAAGTTAACAATTTATTTGCGTAAATTTGCCTTATATGGCAACTTCCACCCGAATAATCGTGCTGAATACCACGAAAGTAGGAGAGCGCAACATAGTTGTGCACGCCCTCAGCCGGGATTTCGGGCGGAGGAGTTTCATAACAGGGGTCGCTCACATGGCTTTCTGGCAGCCCCTTTCAATTCTGGACTGCGAAGTGGTGGAAAACAGCAGGTCGGAACTGTGGCGCCTGCGTGGCGTTTCGGCAGTATATTCCCTTTCTTCCCTTAGAAGCGACATTCGCCGCGCAGCCATTTCCATGTTCATGGCCGAAGTCCTGTACCGCAGTGTGCGGGACGGAGCAGAGCCCGGGCTTTACGAGTGGTGCGAGAAGGCGGTGCTGACTCTCGATTCCCTGGAAGGGTCTAACGCAAACTATCATCTGCGCTGGCTGCTGGAATTATGCAGCGCCCTGGGATTCACCCCTTCCGAAGAAGACATCGCTCCTTTTGCAGGCGGGCACCTGGGGGACATCACCTCCCTCATGGGGCCCTACGAAGATGCGCTCCTGCTGCCGCTTAGCGGCAAATCCAGAAGCGCCATCGCAGAGAGCCTGCTAAGGTATCTTTCGGCCCACCTGGAGTACCAGCTGAACATACGTTCGCTCGACGTACTCGGGGAGCTGTTCTAATAAGAAGGATTCGCAGCCAGCCAGGCGGCCATGAGCCTGAGGGCTACCCCGCGATGGGATATGGCGTTCTTCTGCTGCTCGGAAAGCTCCGCCATGGTAAGGTCCGGATATAAATCCGGAACAAACACGGGGTCGTAGCCGAAGCCGCCCTCACCGTGGCGCTCCCTGGCGATACTCCCCTCACAAGACCCGTCAAAGAAATACGGCTTGCCGTCCCCCCTGATAAGGGTCACCACGCAGCGGAACCGCGCCGCGCCCGGAAATGTCCGCAGGTGCTGCAGCTGGGGGGCCGGAGCGCCTGCAGGGTCCGGTGACAAAGCCGTAAGTTCCGAAAGCAACCTGTCGATATTCGAAGAAAAGTTGTGGTCGGAAGCGTAACGTGCGCTGTATATTCCCGGAGCTCCCCCGAGGGCGTCAACCTCAAGCCCGCTGTCGTCGGCAAAGCAAGGTATGCCGCAAGCCCGCCAGAGCGCGCTGGCCTTCAGCAGCGAATTCTCCCTGAAGGTAGAGCCGGTCTCATCCACATCGAATCCGGCCAGTCCCACATCTGCGGGACTGAGCACCGTATAGCCGGCGCCAAGAATTTCCCGCGCTTCCTGAAGCTTTCCGGCATTGCCGGTTGCGAATAAGAGTTTCATCAGTAAGAAATTCTCGGACTGCCGAGCGCCTGACGGAGCACATCGTCATAGCGAATGTTCAGTTCCACGGCTCCGCGCTGGTAGTAATAACGGGAAACTATCTCCTGCTCTATTAATGGGGTTATCTCTTCTTCCTTAAGGCGCAGGAAGGTTTCCTTGTCCATGTCGAGCCGGGATTTGAGAGCCTTCAGTTCAGGGGCGAGAGCCTGCTCGAGACCATCCTTCCGCAGGTCCTCCACCATTTTGTCATAGGATGCCATCGCCGCCGTGCGGGAGTCGAAGGAAGAGCCTTTGGCAAAGGCGATAAATCCTTCGTAATCGTCGAAATGATAATCTTTTACAGGAGCGATGCTGGGATGCTTGCGGCAATACTCTATGGTGTAGTGTTCAATTACTCCGCTGAGCACGAGCGAGAATGCGAGACGGCTGTACTCACGGCCCTTGAGTTCTACATCCGGTTTGATTCCGCCGCCGTCCCTTACGCTTCTTCCATGTGCGGTCTTGAATTCGCGGGTCAGGGAATCGGGGATATGGCCCACGGAACCGTCTTCGTTACGGTGCGAGTAGTCTATTGCCTGCACGCAGCGGCCCGAGGGAATATAATACTTTGCGGTGGTTACTTTCAGCTGCCCGCCGTAAGGCATGGGCCGCACGCTCTGCACCAGCCCCTTTCCGAAAGTCCGCGCCCCCATGATGGTGGCACGGTCGTAATCCTGCAGCGAACCGGCAACGATTTCCGAAGCGGAAGCGGAGCCGGAATCAACCAGAACCACAAGAGGCAGGTCCGCGTCAAGAGGCTCGGAAGAAGTGGTGTAAACCTCGTCCTTTACAAGGCCGTTGCCTTTGGACGTGACCACTACGGAACCCTTGGGCACAAAAAGGCCCACAATCTCCACGGCCTCCTGCAGGATGCCTCCGCCATTTCCGCGAAGATCCAGGACAAGTTCCTTCATTCCCTGCGAGCGAAGCGACTTTACAGCCTCCCTAACCTCCGTCGCAGCCCCTTCCGTAAAGCCGGTGAGGAGTACATACCCGGTAGCACCGTCTTCGAGCATACCGGCATACTCCACATTTGGCAGATGGATTTTGCGGCGGGTGATGGTTATCTCCTCCATCTCTCCGGTATAAACCCTCTTTACCTTGAAGGTGACCTTGGTCCCCGGCTTGCCCTTCATCCGCGAAGACGCCTCGGCGGCAGTAAGCCCCTCCGCCGGCACGCCGTCGATAAAATGGATTTCATCTCCGCAACGCAGCCCTGAAAGAGCCGCCGGAGATCCTTCGTACGGCTCGTTTATGATCACGGGACCGTCCTTTTCGGGTTTATAGATAATGGCGCCGATTCCACCGTAAGTGCGGCTTATCATGAGCTCGAAGTCTTCATTCTCCTCCTCGGGCACCCAGATGGTATAAGGGTCGAGAGTCGAGAGCATCGCGTCTATTCCGGCCTTCTGCATCCTCTCCACGGGGAGGGAATCCACATAGCTGCGGTTAAGCTCCTGCAGAAGGGCCGACTGCGTCTGCATCCAGCGGGACAGGTTGAAACTCTTGCTCTGGGCCCCGGCCGGTATGCCGGAGAGGGCAAGGGTGCAAAGGGCGAAAGCCCACGTCAAAAGTCTTTTTATACTTCTTTCCATATAAATATCTTATCGCCGCGATGTACCCTTTCAAAATTTTTGCCAGTTACTTTCACGGAGCACAGCGACCCCTTCGGAACCACTTCCACGGGGGTGAGTTCGAGACGAATGTCTTCTGCCGGGAACTCCAGAACGCCTGTCGTGGCCCCTATGGCCAGCAGGGTGTCTCCCTTGTGCAGGTCGGTAGTCTCCACCTTGATTTCGGCCACGCCCAACCTGGAGAACCAGTTGGTCACTTTTCCCAGATAGACCTTTCGCCGGGTGGCCTGGGTGCCGTAAACCGAGCTCCACTCGCCAAGGCGCGCACCCTGATAATAGCCGTCCCAGAAGCCCCTGTTGAACACTTCCGCCAGCTTTGCTTTGAGCCCGGCGGCAAATTCGGGGGTGAACGTTCCGTCGCAGATGGCATCCGCCGCCTCCCGGTACACAGATGTGCAGCGCTTTACATATTCGGCGCTCCTGGCCCTTCCCTCTATCTTGAACACCCTCACTCCGGCATCCGCCATCTTGTCAAGGAATTCTATGGTACACAGGTCTTTAGGAGACATTATGTACTCATGGTCGATATTCAGGCTGCCCCCGGTTTCAAGGTCGGTAACCTCGTATCCTCTGCGGCATATCTGCAGACAGGCCCCGCGGTTGGCCGACTGTCCGTAGGTATGGAGGCTCATATAGCACTTTCCGCTGACCGCCATGCAAAGGGCTCCGTGAACGAACATTTCTATGCGCACAGGCAGTCCTGACGGCCCGCATATCCCCTCTTCCCGGATTGCGGAGGAAATCTCCTTTACCTGCATGAGATTCAGTTCCCGCGCCAGCACAACCACATCGGCGAAACTGCTGTAGAACCGCAGGGCTTCGGCGTTGGAAATGCTCAGCTGCGTAGAGATATGGACTTCGAGGCCTATCTTCCGGCAGTACGATATGCAGGCCATGTCGGAAGCTATTATGGCATCCACTCCGGCCGCCTTGGCCGCATCGAGGGTGCTTCGCATTGAAGGAAGGTCTTCCGGATACAGGCAGATATTGAGTGTCAGATAAGCCTTGACGCCGGCCTCGTGGCACTGCTGCACCACCGCCTGCAGGTCGTCCGCAGAGAAATTGTTGGCCGAATGCGAGCGCATGTTAAGGTGGCCGACCCCGAAATAAACCGAATCGGCGCCTCCCTGGATAGCTGCTGCAAGACACTCAAAATTCCCCGCAGGGGCCATTACTTCGAATTCTTTCCTCTCCATAGACTGCAAAATTAGCATTTTTGCGGGCATTTTCCCACCACATCCCTGCCATAACGGACACTCAGCCAGACCGCGCGCACTGCAAGATGGGAGAAGTATGCCGCGAGCAGCAGGTGCAGGGCGGAAACCTCGTCATGCACAAGACCCATGAAAGCGAACCATATAACGAAAAAGAGGATTACCGCAGCAATCATCGAACTGCGCATCTGCCCTGCCGCAGTGGCCCCGGTATAGATTCCGTCCCAGGTGAAAGCGGCGCACCCCAGCGGTGGCATCAGCACCAGCCATGGCAGATAGACCATGGCGGCATCGCGCACGGCCTCATCATCCGTAAAAAGGCGGAGCAGAGGATTTGCGCCAAAGGCATAAATACCCATCCAGAGTACTGCCACGGCCATGCTCCAGATAAAGACCCTTCGCACCGAAAGCCGCAGAAGGGGTGCTTCTCCCGAACCTATGAACCTGCCTGTAAGCGCCTCTCCCGCATAGGCGAAACCGTCTGTAAAATAGGAGAATAGCATGAGCATATTCATAAAGAGCGAGGCCACTGCCAGAGGCACATCGCCATAGCGGGCAGCAATGCCGTTCCAGCCGAGGTAGAGGGCCATGAAGCAGACCGACCGGATGAAAAGGTCGGCATTGAGTGAGAAAAACGAACCGGCGCCCGAGAGGCAGCCGCGGAGCCTCAGGCTCCTCAGAGCCCACGGGTAACGGCGAAGGAGTATCAGCAGCGCGCATGCAAGCCCGGCGTACTGCGCGATGACGGTTCCGAGGGCTATCCCGTCGAAACCCAGGCCAAGCGGGAAGACCAGCAGCAGGCTCGCCGCTATGTTTCCAAGGTTTACCACCAGGTCCACCATCATGCTGTCGGCGGAATTCTGCTCTCCTATGAACCAGCCGCGCAGCACCATCAGCGACAGCGTCGCCGGAGCTGCCCAGATACGTATGAAGAAGTAACGCAGGGCCAGCCCGGTCACCTCACGGGAGCCTCCGATTATCAGCACCCCCAGACGGGAGAAGGGCCATTGCACGGCAAGCAGGACGGCAGAACATATCAGCGCCAGGGCGAGTCCCCGCCCAAGTACGAGCCCCTGCTCCGCAGGGTCCCCTCTTCCATACGCCTGGGCCGCAAGGCCTCCGGTAGCGGCCCTCAGGAAAGCGAAATTCCAGTAGAGCAGAGTGAAGAGCAGCGCCCCCACCGAAGCCGCTCCGATGTATGCTGCGGAAGAAGCCCCTCCGTGCAGGTGCCCCGCAATGGCCATATCTGCCATTCCAACAAGTGGAACGGTGATATTTGCAAGGATGCTGGGAACTGCCAGACGGAGTATTTCGCGGTCGGGAGCTTTCACTGCCTGAACTTGGTGTCCTCTTCAAGCATCCCGAGGTAGGAGTTATACCGTTCGGGGCTGACAATGCCTTCCTCCACGGCGGACTTTACTGCGCATCCCGGCTCATGGGTGTGGGTGCAAGGGGTGAAGCGGCAGTTCTTCGACGCCGCAAGCATTTCGGGGAAATAAAGCGCGATTTCCTCCGCCTTGAGGTCAACCAGCCCGAACCCCCTGAGACCTGGGCTGTCCACGACGAATCCTCCTCCGAGAAGCGGATACATTTCGTAGAGCGAGGTGGTGTGCCTGCCCTGCAGATGGGCGGCGGAAATCTTTCCTATCTTGGGGTCCAGGGACGGATCGAGGGCTTTTATAAGCGACGACTTCCCCACTCCGGACTCACCGGAGAAGAGCGATATGCCCTCGCTGCAGAGCAGTCTGAGTTCATCTATTCCCTCCCCAGTCTTACAGGACGTCTGGATTACGTGATAACCCGCTTTCGTGTAAATGCTTACAAAATTCTCCACGGCCTCGGGCGCGGCATCCCTGTAAAGGTCCACCTTGTTCAGGACTATCACCGGTTTCACCCCATAGACTTCGCAGGTGACGAGCACACGGTCGAGGAAAGGCAGCTTGATTTCCGGGAAATAAAGGCTGACCGCCAGCACTGCCCTGTCGAGATTGGCGGCGATAACATGATTCTGCCGGCTCAGGTTGGTGGATTTTCGTATGATATAGTTTCTCCTCGGAAGCACTTCGGTAATGACTGCCAACGGGGCGGCGGCAGCGTCGCCTCCGGGAGGCGTGCCACCCTCGGCAACGTTAGAGGGAGGGGCCCAACCGCCAGGCAGATCGGTACGAAACCGGACCAGGTCTCCCACCGCAACGGGATTGGTTGAAACGCTGCGAGAGAGCCGCACCTTTCCGCGAAGCACTGCCGGGAACGGATTCCACTCTGGAAGACGGCTCAGCAGAAAATGGCTGCCTGCATTCTTTACGACTATGGCCTCGTCCGCGTTCATTTCACCCTTCCTGTAAGGTTGGCCACAAAATGGCCCAGCATCTCAATGGAGGCTCCGTCAAGACCGATTCCCGACACGGCATCCATAGCCCTGGCCGAGTATTCCGATATAGCCTCGGCGGCCTCCTTATCGACGCCGAGGGCAGTGTAGATATCCTTGACGTAAGCGATTTTCGCCTGCTTCTCTTCCGGTGTAGCAGCGCCTGCCTCCAGCGCTTTCAGGAAGGATTCCCTGTCGCAGGCAAGTTCATAAGCCCTTACCGTCAGCCAGCTGCTCTTGCAATTTATTATGTCGCCTCCTATCGGCTTTCCGAATACGGCTTCGTCTCCGAAGGCATCCAGATAGTCGTCGGCCACCTGGAAGGCCATTCCGAGTTCGTATCCGTATCCGTACAGGGCCTTGCAGACAGCTTCCGGCGCTCCGGCTACAAGCGCGCCCATCTCCGCCGAACAGGCAAGAAGAACCGCAGTCTTGAGCCCTATCATCTGCTCGTATTCCGCCATGGTGACATCCCTGCGGGATTCAAACTCCATGTCTAATTGCTGCCCCTCACATACCTGTGCGGCCGTTTTTGCAAAGAGCCGCATGACATTCTGGTTCGCCGAACGGGCGACGCGGCTGTATGAGTCGATGAGCATGACGTCTCCCGACAGTATGGCCGTATCCTCATTCCAGCGTTTCCAAACGGTAGGTTTGCCGCGGCGCAAAGGGCTGCGGTCCATGATATCGTCATGCATAAGGGTAAAGGAGTGGAACACTTCCAGCCCCACTGCCGATTCCAGAATGCCATCGGAGAAGCCGTCTTTGAAGAGGGAGTATGCCAGCAGGCACAGCTTGGGGCGGATACGTTTTCCCCCTATCTCTATCATATAACGGAGCGGATCATACAGGCCTTTCGGGCTCTCGGGAAAAGCGATTCCGGCAAAAAGTTCCCGCACGGTCGCATCCAGTTTGTTTTCAGAAATCATATCAGGACAAATATACTGAATTTTCTTATCTTTACTTCCGAAATGCGAATAACTCTCTCCGACATACTCAGCGGACGTGTCCGGATCGTTTACCGCAGGCCGCGCAGGGCCAGCCGCAAAATGAAAGACACCCCTGAAGTGGAGAGACTGCGCTCGGAGGCAAAGGCATACCTTCCGGGGAGGCTGCGCTCCCTGGCCGCACTGCACGGCTTCACCGTGAACCAGGTGCGCATAAAACACAATGTCTCCAACTGGGGTTCATGCTCCACCAAAGGCAATATCAACCTGAACCTCAACCTCATGCGGCTCCCCGCCGAACTGCAGGATTATGTCATGCTGCACGAACTCTGCCACCTGAGGTACATGAACCACGGGCCGGAATTCCACGCACTCCTCGAGGCCTTGTGCCCAAACCACAAGGCCCTACGCAAGGAGCTGAAGGAGTATAAGCTTATCTGAGATTCTCCACCAGTTCGTAATCGAGCAGACGCTGCTCGAGGTTCGCATCCTTGACGCGTATGCGCACGGCGTCGCCCAGTCTTATGACCTTGCGCGTGCGTTTGCCCACGAGGCGGTAGTGATCCTCGTCGAATTCAAAGAAGTCGGAGCGTATCTCACGCAGGGACACCATGCCCTCTATCTTTGTGGGTTCTATCTCCACGTACATCCCCCATTCGGTAATGCCGCTCACATGGCCGTCGAATTCGAGACCCACCTTATCCTGCATGAACTCCACGAGCTTGTATTTGACGCTCGTACGCTCTGCGTCGGCAGCCACCAGCTCACGGTCGGAAGCGTGCTGGCACTCCCCTTCGTAGTATGGGCCGTCCTGGCTCTTCCCTCCGTGCAGATAGATTGCGAGAAGCCTGTGGACCATGAGGTCGGGATAACGGCGTATGGGAGAAGTGAAGTGGGTGTAAAACTTGAATGCCAGGCCGTAGTGCCCTATATTGTCGGTGGAGTAACAGGCCTTGGCCATGCAGCGGAGGGCGATATCCTCGAAAGCCATGAGTTCGGGTTTTCCCTGGGCCTGCTGCATGAGGGCGTTTATGTTGCGTGCGGCAGCGGCTCCCTGCAGTTCTTCTCCCATCTGATAGCCGAAGTTCTTTGCGAAGTCGCGAAGACCTGCAAGCTTTTCGCCATTGGGCTCGCCGTGTATGCGATAAACGAAGGTCTTGGCGTTTTTGGCCGTCACTCCGTTCATCTGCCCTGCGGTTGCAACGAACTCCGCAACGGTGCGGTTTGCCAGCAGCATGAACTCTTCGATGAGCCAGTTGGCCTCTTTCGAGAACACCTGATGCACGCCTGTCGGGCGGCCTTTCTCATCGATGTCCACCTTCATCTCGGGGCGCTCGAAATTCACGGCCCCTGCTTCGAAGCGCTTGCGCTTGAATATCCCGGCAAGGCCGTTAAGGGTTAGGATTGCCGTTACGATATCCTCCGGCAAAATAATGGAGTCGGCAGGGGCTCCCCCTGAGGGACGTGCCACCCGCGGCACGGAAGCGGGGGGACCGCCACGAAGGGGTGGTGGGGTGAGTCCAGAGGACGAACTCCCGAAGGGGGAGCCGCCTGCCGACTCTATGATATCCTGCGCCTGAGCGTAATCGAACCTGTAGTCGGAATTGATTATGGTGCGCCCTATCCAGCGGCTCTTGATGTTACCCTTGGGATCGATTTCGCACACCACCGAAAAGGTGAGCTTGTCTTCGTGCGGACGCAGCGAGCAGAGCTTGTTGCAGAGTTTCTCCGGCAGCATGGGAACCGTGCGGTCCACCAGATAGACGCTCGTGCCGCGTTCGCGGGCCTCCTTGTCCACGGGCGAACCCGGAACAACGTAATGAGACACGTCTGCGATGTGCACCCCGACTTCAAAATTACCGTTACCAAGCTTCTTGAAAGAGAGTGCATCGTCGAAATCCTTGGCGTCTGCAGGGTCTATGGTGAAGGTGAGCACGTCGCGGAAGTCCCTGCGGCCCTTAATCTCTTCGGGTGATATCTTGTCCGAAATACCATCGGCGGCATTCTCCACTTCGGAGGGGAACCTGTACGGAAGGTCGAACTCGGCAAGGATGGCATGCATCTCGGTCTCGTTATCTCCCGGCATGCCCAGCACATCGGCCAGATGCCCCGAAGGATAGGTGTCGCCGCGGTCCCAGCGGTCCACGACGGCCGACACCTTCATACCTCTCTTCGCCCCCATTGCCGCTGCCTGCTCGGCATCGACACGGATATCATACGGCATGTTCCTGCTCTGCATAAGTACCCAGGCCTGGGCGCCCACGGAATGGAACACGCCTACGAACTGGCGGCCGCTGCGGTGAAGCACTTCAATTATTTCGCCTTCACGGCGGCGGGATACCGTCTTCTGCCCCGCGCTGTCGCGGGCAGCCGATATATGCTCACGTGTAACGGCTACGCGCACGGTATCGCCGTCAAGGGCATGGCGGGTCTTTGAAGCCGGAACGAATATGTCGTCGTCCTGTCCTTCAACGATGACGAATACGAATCCGTCCCTTGTCATCTGCACCTTGCCTGTCTCCTGGGCGAAAACCCGCTTGGAACGGGGCTTTCCTCCCTTGCCGTGGTTGCGCCGTAGTTTACTCATTTGCTGTTAGGAATTTTACTGTTCCTCCCGTGGACGGGGCAAGCTCCACAGGGGCTTCTTCATCCAGGGCCAGAAGGGCCTCCCCTTCATTTATGGCATGTCCGTTCACGCTGCCGCTGCCCTCAACGCACATCACCGCAAGGAAACGGCCACGGCCATGCATACTGACCTTTACCGGACGGTCAAGGTCGAAAACCGAGGCGGTGAAATGCGGGTCGCGCACCACTACGGACTCACTGTTCTTCAAGCGCTCGTAATCGGTTGTGTAGGGTCCTTCATCCTCAAAGTTGATGGCCTCCTTCGCCTGCTCTACATGAAGCTCACGGGGTTTTCCGTCCAAGCCGGGACGGTTGTAGTCGAATATGCGGTAGGTAGTGTCGGAGGTCTGCTGGACTTCGCACAGAAGACTTCCGCCGCAGATGGCATGTATGCGACCTGCGGGAAGGAAGAACACATCGCCTTTCTTCTCTTCGTGGCGCTGAAGCACATCCACAAGACGGTTCTCCGCCACCAGCTGCTCATAACGCGAGGGGGAAACCGGCTCCCTAAAGCCGGAAATGAGACTGCCGCCATCCCGCATCACGTACCACATCTCCGTTTTTCCGCGCCCTATTCCACGCTTGAAGGCTAAAGCATCGTCCGGGTGGACCTGTATGGAGAGGTCCGACCGGGCGTCTATAAATTTTACAAGAAGCGGGAATTCAGATCCGTAAACCTCATTGAGCGTCTTTCCTTTGAGGGGACCCTCGCAAACGAGTGATTCCCGCGAAGGATAGCCGGAGACGACCCAGTTCTCGCTCCCCCAGACCATCGGCCTGTACTCCGGATTCAGTCGGATAATCATTACTTTGCCTTTCCCTGGTTGGCGACCGCCGCCTGCTTGGCTGCAAGTTCCGCCGGATCCGCAAGATAATAATCCTTTACGAGCTTGAGGTTGTCGTCGAACTCGAATACGTAAGGAGTTGCGGTGGGGATGTTAAGCTTGATGATATCTTCGTCGCTGATTCTCTTGAGGTGCTTCACAACGCCGCGAAGGCTGTTTCCATGGGCTACCACCACAATGTTGTCCACAGTCTTCAGGCGCGGGAAAATCTCGCTCTCCCAATAGGGCATCACACGCTCGATGCACTGTTTGAGGGCCTCGGTGCGCGGGATGTATTCGTCGGGAACAAGGGCATAACGGGGATCCCTGGTAGCGGAATTGGGATCGTCTTCCGGGAGCGGAAGGGGCTCGATGTCGTAGCTGCGACGCCATTTGAGCACCTGTTCGTCACCGTACTTTGCCGCGGTCTCGGCCTTGTTGAGCCCCTGAAGCATACCGTAGTGCTTCTCGTTCAGGCGCCAGCTCTTGCGGACCGGGATCCAGTCAAGGTCCATTGCGTCGAGCACGTTGTTGAGGGTTTTCACAGCCCTCTTAAGATATGATGTGTAAGCGATATCGAAGGTGAAGCCCTTTTCTTTCAGGGATTTCCCCGCTTCGAGAGCCTCCTGGAGACCTTTTTCGCTGAGATCCACATTTGTCCAGCCGGTAAACCGGTTTTCCTTGTTCCACTGGCTTTCGCCATGACGGATAAGTACGATTCTTTTCATGTCTTTAAATTAATCTATCAAACCTCTGCCGCGAAGGAATGCCGTATTGTCCGGCTCGCGGCCTGTAAACTGCTTGTAAAGTGTCATCGGCTCCTCGCTGCCGCCCTTCTCCAGGAAAGTCTGCCTGAAGCGGGCTGCAAGGGCGCTGTCGAAAACTCCGTTCGGAGAAGCCTCGAAGAAGCTGAATGCGTCGCGGTCCAGCACTTCCGACCACAGGTATCCATAGTATCCGGCGCTGTAACCGCTCGAGAAGATGTGGTTGAAGTAGGTGGTACGGTAGCGGAACCCTATCTCGGGATTGAGCCCGCACTCGGCCGCAACCTTCGCCTCGAAGGCATCCACGTCGAACCCCTCAAAATCCTCTATTTCATGGAGTTTCATATCGAGGATGGAGGCGGCGCAAAGCTCGGTGGTCATGAAGCCCATATTGAAATTCAGGGCTGCGTTTATCTTGTCCACGAGCTCCTGGGGAATCACCTCGCCGCGAGAATTCCTGGCATACAGGGCCAGCAGTTCGGGCTGGAAGGCCCAGTGCTCGTTTATCTGCGAGAACATCTCCACGAAATCGCGCTTGACGCCGGTGCCGCTCACGGAAGGATAGGTGCACTTGGTGAGGAGCCCGTGCAGGGCGTGACCGAACTCGTGGAAGACGGTCTGCACCTGGTCCACGTTCATGTATTCGGCAAGATTGCCGACGTTCACTATGACGGGGCGTACTTCCGTGCCGTCGGGTGTTATATACTGGTCGCGGACATTGTTCATCCAGGCGCCTCCCCTCTTGGATGCGCGGGGCAGGTAATCGGTGGTGAAAATGCCAAGGAGCGAACCGTCGGCGTCACTTATCTTCCAGGTCTGGACATTTCCGGGAGAATACACCGGAGCGTTCTCCACCGGCTCCACACCAATGCCGTAAAGCTTATGCGCAGCGGTAAAGATGCCGCTGCGTACGGAATCCATCTGGAAGTAGGGCTTGATGGCCTCGTCGTCAAGGGCGTAGTTGGCCTTGCGAACCTTTTCGGCATAATACCACCAGTCCCAGGGCTCTATGCGTGAGCCTGCAGGAACCGACGGGTCGGCATCCATCATCTTCTGCATTTCGGCCACTTCCCTGGCGGCCTTGGCGGTTGCCGCCTTCATGATGCCGGAAAGGAAACTGTCAACAGTTGCCGGATCTCCCGCCATCTTGTCGGAAAGCTGATAGGCGGCAAAATTGGGGTACCCGAGGATACGGGCCTTTTCGAGCCGCAGCTTCAGCACCTCGGTCGCGAGGGCGCGGTTGTCGAACTCGTTCCCGCCGTGTCCTCGCATCGTATAGGCCTCAAGGTAAGCCTTGCGGAGGGCGCGGTCTTCGGTAGTGGTCATCTTTTCGGGATAATCGCTCACGCTGAACCCGAACTTCTCCTTGAAGGCGTTGCTCTCGGAAAGGATGTTGTTGCCTATCTTCTGTGTAAGGGTGGAAAGGGAGGTGTTGATTTCACGCAGCCTTGCCTGCTGCTGCTCCGGAAGCCCGATTCCCTCACGTTCGAAATCTTCAAAGTGGTTCTTCAGCACTATCTGCTGCTCGCGGGTAAGGGATCCCTGGTCGCCATGGTAAACAGCGGAGACCCTTTCATAAAGGGCCTTGTTGAAGGCGATGTTGTCGCCGTGGGCCGAAAGAAGCGGGAGCGCCTCTTCCACCACCGCATCGAGGGCGTCGGAACGGTCTGTTTCGGAAACGTTGAACAGTACCCCCTCAACCTTGCGAAGAAGCATTCCGCTGAACTCCAGGGGAACTATGGAGTTCTCGAAGGTTGGAGCCTGGGGATTTGAGGTGATGGCGTCTATCTCCTGCTGCTGCTGACGTATCCCCTCCTTTATTGCCGGCAGGTAGTCCGAAACCTTTATCTTGTCGTATGGAGGAATCCCGTAAGGGGTGTCCCACTCGGAAAGGAACGGATTGGTATGGCAGGAAGAGAGCATGAGAAGCGCGGAAAGAACAAAAAAGGCCTTTTTCATACTACTGGAGTATCACTGAGGGATTTTCAGGATCGTCGGGGGAAGTGATAAGGGAAATCTGCGCGTCCCCGTCATAGAAAGTGAGGATACCCTTGATCGTTACCGCAGCACCGCCGCGGACACTTGCAGGAATCTCCTTGTCGGAGAACTTCGCATATCCGCTTGAGCGGACCTGGAGGATGGTGGAAGTGCCGCCGACCTTGAAGTAATGGGAAACGTAATTGGCCGTTGCGTATTTCACCATCATTTCCTTGAAGGTGATGTCTGCATCGGCTCCGAACATGTTGATGACGGATTCTCCCATCTTCTCGGCATAGTCACGGGGCTTTGTGGTTATGGCGCCGTAACGGGTGGCGCCGCTGCCAACTTCCGCCGCATCGAAATTGCCTGCGTTGATATATTCCACATATTTGCTCTTCGACATGGCCCAGGTATTAATGCCCCATGTACCCTTGTCGGAAAGGAAAACACGGTTGTAGGGATTGTCCTTCTTGTGGGGGATGAGCCCGTGAGGATAGACCAGGGCGAAAATCTGGTTGCCGTAAGTAAGGTCCTTCACCTCGACGTATGTTCCCCAGAGAGAGGCGGGATTCCATGCGGAGGAGCCCTCTGCGATGGCGGCGGAGATGTCCCCTGCCGTAAGCATCCTTGGAGAGAGCGGGGTGTCGTATTCTCCCCGGAACACGTGCGTATCGATCAACACCTGGCTGTCGATGTACGAAGTCTCATACTCATTGAGGGAGGTGTTGTCGGGTTCGAGGCCAAGCTGCGGCATTCCCTTGTAGGAGCCGATGCAAAGGTCTTCGCATTTCACATAGACCCACTGGCCGAGCTTGAAGTCGCTGTAAAGCGAGGATTTCCCAAGCTTGAGGTCTATGCCGGCGGTTTCATCCTGCAGGTAAATCTCGCGGTAGAGGTTGCCAGTGCGGTCGTCGGAGACTACCTGTCCCTTGATCCAGATATTTTCCGTGATAACATGACCGGACGTGGAAGACTTCTCCGCCGTGGTCTTCTTGTCATACTGGGCTTTCAGGTCCTGGATGTCTGTGAAAGTCCCGCCGAAGTCATACTCGTAGAGGTCGTCCTCGGCGTATATCTTCATCGCTGCAGGCTCGTTGTCACCGAAGGTGAACACCGGCTGCCATTCTTCAATCAGACTCTGGCAGGAAACGAGCGCAAAGAGCGCGACAATACTGTATAGATACTTTTTCATGTCTTTAGAATCTGAAATAGATGTTAAGCATATAGTTGGTTCCCGCCATGTAGAAATACTTGGAATCGAACCTGTAATACTGGGTGCGGCTCACCGTGTTGTCAACAAGACGGGTCTGCTCGTAACCTCCGGTCTTCACGCTGCGGTTGTTGAGCATGTTCTTGAGGTTGAAGGAGAATCCGAGCTGATACTTGTACTGGATATACCAGCTCTTGCCGATTGAGAGATTGAGAAGGATCGCGGGATTAAACTTTTCCTGCGTGGTCATGTACTCTATTTCGTTGTCGGTGGTGACGTTGTCCGGACCGGCCACCGCACTTGCGGTACGGTACAACGGGTTCATGTCCAGATAGCTCTCGCCGAAGTACTCCACATCGGCGTCGATAAACCAGTAGTTGCGGTTATATGCCAGACCGAGGCTTCCTGCCAGCTGCGGAGTCGAGGGGACATAGTGCCTCTGGGTCACCGTGCCGTCCATAAGCTCCGTAGCCTTCCAGTACTGGACGGGAACGTCGAGCATCACTATCTCGGCGCTGTTGTCAACTGTCTGGGTAAGAGTCGGATTGGAAGTGTATTCATAGCGGCCTGCGGCAACCACGCCCTGCACGGAGAGGTTGGGGACGATGTAGGTGGGAACCTTGAATCCGAGTTCCACGCCCATGTTGCGCTGGTCGATTCCGTTGATTGCGAAGTTGGAGAAGGCGTTCTGAAGGTCGTCGTATGCGCTCATCACCTTCGACTGGTCCTTGATTGTGGTGTAGTAGGCCGTGGCTCGGACATTTATGCCGTTTCCGGAATACTGCCAGTTGATATCGGAGGAGAAAGTCTTGACGGTGGTAAGATTGTCCATCAGGGTGTTGCGGGTCCTGGGAGAGAGGAACGCCTGGCTGAACCTGGGAGCGTCATTGAAGTAACTCACATTGGCATAGACCCTCTGCGCACCGCCTATCACATAATTGAGGCCGAGCTTTGCGGCATAGGTAAGGAAAGAGGAAACGTCACTCTTTCCATAAGACGTCTGGTCGGTTGCCGCTATGCCTGCGGCAGTCCATGCGGCCGCCATGGAATCGTCTTCCGGGGTTCCCGGGAAGAGACCCTTGCGGACAAGACCCTCGCGCCAGAAAGACTCGTAACCGATGCGGGCTCCGAGGTTGGAGCTGAAGTTGCCGAAAGTGAATTTCCCGTTCACCCATGCGCCGAAGTTTCGCACCTGGGCGAGGTAATCGTAACCATACTTGTCACCAACCTTCAGGGTGCGTGCAGAACCGTTTACAAGATAGTAGTCCAGATCGTTCTGCACCTTGTACGGGGTGGCTGCAAAATCGCGCTCTGCGAAGTTGTCGATATCCACGAAATAGTCGCCTCCGAGAAGGTCTGCCACCTGCTTGTAGTATTCGGTACGGTTGATGCGTGCATTGGCCCCGCCCGTCACGGTTATGGATTCGAGCGGACGATACTTGAAGCTGGCAGCGAAGTTAAGGTCGTTCTGATCCACATGACGTTCCTCCTGGATGTATTTCGAACGGTTGAGTCCGTCCTCGTCGGTCTGGATACGGTTAACATAGTAGAAACGGTCCCAGTTGATATGGGTAATCGTCGGATAGTTGCCGGAGTGGCTCCAAACCTCCTCGGCCCAGAAGGCCTTGGTCTGATTGTTCCTGTTGAGGTCGGAATTCTCGTCATAGAAATAGCTCGGAAGATTGCGGTAGTAGTCCGGACGAGGATCCTGGGCGTCGTACCAGTCGAGGGCGGTATAGCCGTTCTTTCCGAAGCGGTAGAGCACCGTGGCCGAAGCGTTGAAACGGTCGGAGGGAGTATAGTCGTACTTGAGTATGGCTATGGGCTCGTTGGTTTTCCTTACACGGGCATTGCGCACCTTGCCGTTCTGGTAACCCCAGTTGCTGTTGTACATGTTGTCTCCCATAAGGTCGTAAACCTCCTGGGTGGAAGCATTCTGGGCTCCGCGCTGGCCGGGCGTGGCAAAGAAGACGAAACCGAGTTTGTGGGTATCGTTGAAAACCTTGTCGGCTGCGGCATAGTATGCGAAAGAGCGGTAATATACGCCGTCTATCCAGTCGTTTCCGCCGAGTCGGGCCGAGACGTTGAACGCCAGCGCCCAGCCGTTGTCCATGAGTCCGGTAGCATACGATCCCATGAGACGGAGCCTGTAAAGGGTGCTGTTGGTAAGGACGCTTCCGCGTATTCCCTTACGCACGTTGGTAGCGTTGCCGAAAATGTTGGTAACGCCGTTGTACCCTCCGAAGGCATAGTCGGAAACCTCGGTTCCGTTCGTCGTCTCCTTGGAACGCATGGCCTCGTTAAGGCCGCTCCACAGGGAGAACGGACTATATCCGGTGATGGCGTCGTTCATCTTAACGCCGGCAAGATATACGTCCTGGCTTTCGGAAGCATAGCCGCGGGCACGGAAACGCACCGCGCTGAAATTGTAGCCTGCGATGTTGTTGAACACGTCGTTCGAACCGAACAGGATGGTAGGATTGTCATTGTATCCAGAATCGTCCATGTCAAATTGTGCGAACGAATCGTCGTCAATCTCAGCCACCCGCTGCATCCCTGTGAGGGACAGGTTGAACATGTTCTTCACATATCCGTCGTTGACGGTTACCTGAACCTGGGTCTGAAGGAATTCGGGTGCATCGATGACGAGGGTGTACATACCATTTTCGAGGCCGGGGATGTAAAAGGTTCCGTCGGCTCCGGAAGTAACAGTAGCCACCTCCGCGGCGCCCTGCATAAGCACCAGTCTGGCATTTTCAACGGGCTGCTTGCCGTTGCGGTTGACCACCGTACCCTTGACGCCGCCGCTGGGCTGGGCGAAAAGCATAGTGCCTGCCAGGATGGCCGCAAGCGTTAAAATAGCTCTTTTCATTCTATTTCTTTATTACTATGTAAGTAGGATAATGGTCGGAATAGCCGCCCACGAAGGCGCCTCCGGAGAAAGTACGGAACGGGGTACCCTTGTACTGCCCGCTCTGGTTTGTCATGAATGGCTTGCTGAACACGCGCCCATAGTATTTCTTCTGCACGATGGGCTGAATCTGGAAGGTGCCCTTGGGTGCATTTGCCACGGCGTTGTTGACCATGATGATATCGAAGATGTTTCCGGCGCCCTGATAGTACAGGGAACTGTACCCTGCCTTTATCATGCTCAGGAACGGGTCGAAGAAGTCTTCGTCGGTTACATCCGCAATCTTCTCCTTTCCGCGGAGGAATTCTGTCATGCTCGCATCGGTGGGATTGTCGTTCATGTCGCCCATCACCACAATCTTGATTCCGGGGAACTCTTTCTGGAGTTCCATGGCCCTCATATAGATGATTTCAGCGCCGCGGGGACGCAGGTCGGCCCCCTTTCCGCCAAGGCGGGAAGGAAGGTGGGCCACGAAGAATGCGAACATCTCGCCGTCGATGGTGCCGCGCACCATAAGCACGTCGCGGGTCCTGAAATTATCCATTTCCTCCTTGGTCCAGGCGCTCCAGTCGATGCGCGACGGGGTGAAGGTATAGGGAATGCTCTCGCTTGCGAGAACCTTCAGGACTTCCGGCTTATAGAGCAGCGCAACGTCAACTCCGCGGCGGTCGGGACCGTCATAATGGACAATCTGATAATTCGCCTCCTCGATTTCCGGCTGGCTGACAAGGTCTTCCAGGACATGGCGGTTTTCGACTTCGGAGACTCCCAGAACGGCATGCCAGCACTTGTTGTCTTCCTTCATCGCCCTTATCACCGAGGCCATGTTGTGAAGTTTCTTCGCATACTTGGCTTCCGTCCACTGGTTCTGTCCGTCGGGCAGATACTGGTAGTCGTTCTTGCCTTCGTCGTGATAGGTGTCAAAAAGGTTCTCGAGGTTGTAGAACCCTATCACATAACTGCGGTGCTTAGCCGCGTCCGCCCTCCAGGCAAAGGGGGAAAGCATCAGAGCGGCAAGCAGGATGTAAAAATATCTTTTCATTTGCGATTGTTGTTTGGCTTTAACGACTCCACCAGGTCCCCGGCTTTTCCGCTTCTATGGCAGCGGCGACGCTCTTCCCTACCGCATCCGGAAGGTTGACGAAAAAATCGATGCCGGTCTTTGTTTCCAGTTCGTCGATGGACATTATATAATCGAGGGGATTGTTGTCTGCTATCCCGGTATCGTGAGGCAGATAGAAACCTGCGGCCATATAACCGCTGTGATACTGCCTGCGGTTGGGGGACAGATAAAGGAGAGCCTTGAAGTAGGCGGCAGGAACCTTAAGGGCAATGCCAGCGCTGCCTCCGGTCTTTCTGGTCGAGCCTTCCAGCACGCAGCCCGTAACCACATAAAGGGTGTCGGAGAGCGAAGAATACGACCGCACCTTGTCTTCGAGCCTTGCCCATATGCCTCCGTAACCGTTGCGGTCAACCCCGTTGAAGTTGTAATCCTGCGGGGTCAGGTTGGTTGAGTAGAAGGTGGATACGTTTGCAGCAGCATTAAGGCGGTCTGCCGAAGGAATCTGATGCCCGCGGGTCCATCCCCCTCCGTAGGAGCCTCCCACGATGTTGGGCTGCAACGAACTTGGAATCAAGGGGTCGAGCCCCCACTGGTTGGTACGGCTGCCGCTTCCTATAAGATTCTTGTTCAGGGGATACGCCACCCATATTGACATGAATTCCTCGGTATCCCAATAGAAGGACCAGTTCCTCGTGCCGCTGATTTTTTTGTTGAAGTAGCCTCCTCCTTCCATGTCATGGGCATAGAAAGTGCGGTGATCCCCCTTTTTGGTCTCCGGGAGTTCGAGCCACCCCACCGGTGCCGTATCCGACTTGAATCCGCCTGCCGACTGTTCGGAAAGGCCTTCGGGAAGCTGCTCGAGGGTGGCCGAAGCATGTTCGGAACCTACCGTGAGATGCAGCGTCACATAACGTGACACCGCACCCGTATTTTCATCATAGCGGATGCGTACGTCTCCCTTTCTGCCGCTTCCTGATGCCGGGTCCATGGTGGCCCAGCCTGAGGGGCCGTCCGGAGGATAGCTCAGTTCTATGCTCCAGTCCCCTTTCGCGGTAACCACCACGAAGACGTTCCCCGAGTAGGATGTCACCGCAGGCTTCTTGATTTCCAGCTTGCACGACGATGACGACGTCCGGGAATCATCTCCGGGAGCGGTTCCCTCGAGCAATTCACAGGAAATTGCCAATCCTGCACAAAAGAGCAGGACTGGCAATATGCGTGAAAGAGTTTTTAGCATTACTGATATACTACTTCAACAGCGGTAATCTTTACCTGGCCATTAGTTGCAGTCCCGGTGTTCTTTACACTGAAAGCGGCACTTATCCCGGTCACGGACACCTTCTGTCCGGATGTCACATTGTTTCCTTTCGCATCCTGAAGGACTCCACCATTCTTCTCACCGTAAGTGAACTTTACGGACACAAGGTTTTTGTCGGCCGGGACGGCAATCGTAACGACAGCCTTGTTAGCCTGATACAAACGCCATTCTGCACCGCCCTCATAGAATTTCCCGTTGTTGCCGTCCTTGTTCACGGACATTACCACTCCTTGGCCAAGGTCAAGGGAAACCACCTGGTCTCCATTTTCTTTATACCCCCAGGCTGCGGCCTTATCGGCAATTTTGACGGACACGGTAACAAGCTCCGCATCGCCTGAAGGCTTCTTGGCCTGGGTAATGGTAATGGTGTAGCTCTTGGTGGCGACTTCGGCCTCGGTGCTCACGGTAACCGTGTAGGTCTTGGCATTTTCGGTGTCGTCGTTTTCAGGGAAGCTCACGGTAATGGCGCCTTCGCCCTTTCCGGATGCCGGGGAGATTGTAGCTTCGGAAGCGGCCGTCCAGGCGACGTTGCCCGTGACATTGATGGTTGCGCTGGTTGCGGAAGCTGCCACATCAATGGCCTGGCTCGCTACTCCGAAGAGCGGGGAGTCGTCCTCGGTGGCGCCGTTGAGAGAATACAGATATGCGCTCTTGGTCTCGTAGGTGGTTTCGTGGTAGAGCTGGACTGTGCCGTGGATGACAACCTCATCTCCAACCTTGACGGTCTTCTGGCCTTCCACCCAGGCTTTATTGCCAAGGTATGGGAGCTTGAACGCCTCAAACTGCTTTGACACGATACCGCCGTCACTGGAAATCCAGAAGGTAGCACCGACGGTGGCGTTGTACTGATAATCCACCTGGCTGATCTTGCCGGCGACATAGACCTTATTGCTGGCATCGAAACCCTCTGAATCTATGTAAGCGATAACACCGGGCACATTGTAGGGATTCTCGAGGGTGCCGTCACCTTCTGCAGTCTCAACTACTTCGGGAGCGGCTTCGAAACTCTCGATTACGGTCTCCATCACCTCATGGGTGGTGACATTGTTCTTGTCGGTATAAACCTCGTACAGGCCGTGGAGCACAACGCTGCCGCCGTTGGAAAGCGTTTCGCTCCACTGTGCGAACTGACCTGCCTTGAAGCCGTACACCTTGACGGACTGCTCGCTTTCGTCTGTAAGCAGGAAGGACATCAGCTGCTGCTCAGAATTGACGGAAAGAGAAGAAACTGTTCCATGGAGCCTGTATGCCACTTCCTTGTCGGCAAGGGCGATGAACTCGGCCACGGTCTTGTCTTCAAACTCGGTCTGCTCGGGAGCAGGTTCGAAACTCTCTATCACGGTCTCCACCACCTCAGGAGTGACTACACCGTCTTTTTCGTATTTCTTGTAAACACCGTGAAGAGTCACTGTGCCCCTGTTGGAAAGCTTTTCGGCCCATTCCTCATACTGTCCATCCTTGAAACCGTAAACCAGCACGGAACCGGACTGGTCGGTAAGGTCGAACTGCATGTATTTCTTGCCCGCTTTATTTTCACCAAGTTTAAAGGCACTGACCTTTCCACTGAGCCTGTATGCCACTACGGAGTCGGCAAGGGCGATGAACTCGGCCACGGTCTTGTCTTCAAACTCGGTCTGCTCGGGAGCCTCTTCAACTTCCATGATCCAGGCACTCACAACCTCGTGCTGCTGCTTGCTTTCGTAGTAATCGTAAGCACCGGCGAGGGTAACCTTGGCCCTGTTGGCAATCTTACCCTTCCAATCCTCAGCGTTGGCTACGCTATACACATAGATGGAGCCGGTTTCGTCGGTGAGGTCGAAGCTGCTGTACTGCGAGCTGAAGCCGGAAACGCTTCCGGAAAGCACATAGAACTCGTTCTCGTTTGCCGCGGCTATGAATTCCGCCACGGTCTTGTGCTCCGCGCTGCTGAAATCGGGTTCAACCTCCACCGGCTCGGCGCTGCCGTTTATGGAATAGAGCTTTCCACTGTATGCGCCTTTGGGATCCTTGCTGCCGCGGTTGACGGTTTCAGGGGTATCACCCTTGTAGTTGTACACCTTGCTGAGCACTACGACCTCATCGCCTTTCTGAATCTGGGGATTGCGGATGGTCCACTTCTCGCCGCCGATATACTTGATGCGGTAAGCGTAGAACTGCCTTTCGGTATTCACGCTTCCGTCGTCAGTAATGTAGAAGGTTCCATTTCCATAACTGAAACTATAAGGTTCAACGATATTGGAGATGATACCTTTCACATACACTTCCTCCTCGCTCTCGACATCTGCACCAAGTTCCTCGACATATTTCCTGACACCAAGCACATTGTAGGGACTCTCAAGCGTGCCGTCGCCTTCGGGGACGAGTTTGCCCTTGGAACCGGCCTGAGCCACCTGTACGGAAGCCTTCTTGGCACCTATCGAGAATACGATTTCGCCTTCGTGGTTGTATCCCGGGTTGTCATCCACGGAAACGGTAATCGTCTGGGCGCTGGAAGAACCATTGCCGGAATTGACGTCAAGTGCCACCCAGTCGGGAATGTCTTCGACATGCCACTTTCTGGTAGCGGTGAGAGATACAGTCTGGGAAGGAGCATCCTTCGCCTCGAATGTGAGAGAAGTTGGAGTGACCGAAATGGAAATATTCCCGGCTTCCTCCTCATTTTTCTGGCATCCCGCCAGAGCCATTGCCGCAATGGCAGCGAATGCAAACAGTGATTTTAATTTCATGTTGTTGTTATTATGTGTTTGTATAATCGTCTAACCTACAAATTTAATAATATCCTTTGGATTTGCAAAACCCTGCCGGACATAAAATCGGAATGACCGCATCGCCTCCACCTGTCGGGCTACAGGGCGACAGGTGAGGCAGGTAAGAACGGCGGGAACCGCACAAAAAAGGAGGCCGGCAAAAACCGGCCTCCGAAAATCACCCGCCGCCAGCGTAACATGCCGTGGCAGCAGTAAGATACAGAGAATTAACGCGCTTCCTCGAACCATGCCTCCTCCCAGATGCCAAGCTGCTTGTTGGTATCGTAAACGGTAGGTATCACGGTAATGTCGCCTACCTTGCCGTCAGTGAGCTTGATGGCCTTGTTCTGGGTGCGGAGAACCATCTCCACTTCGTCCTTGATTATCGCGATATTGACCTTCGCGGTACCGTCGGCGGAACCCTTTATGGTAACGCCTTCAATCTTGACGGGGACGGAAAGGTACTTGTCGAAATTGGAACTTAGCTCGGAAAGAGTCACGACCGCTGGGGCGGGCACCTCGGCGGTTCCACGCTTGCCTCCGCTGATGAGGGTAATCTCGGGAAGTGCATGGTAGAGATAGCCCCTGCCGGTGAATGAGCCGCTGATGGAGGTTCCCTTGACATATTCTGCGGTATCGTCCTTCGATTTGTAGTAAATGATGCCTCCGGTTTCGTCCTTCAGGAATACATTGGAGCCGCTTACATAGGTTACCACCGCCGGATCTGCAAAATCGGCTCCGAAGGGCGACTCGTCCTTGGTGAACATGGCAGCAATCTGGGCGATGTTCTTAACGGCATGGATGCCTTGTTTGATGGTGACCGTAGCTGTTGAGGAATCCGTCTTCTTGGGATCCTTGCTGTTGGGCTTGGTAGAAGTGAAGGAGACGACGCCGGTGCGGGGCTTTACATCCTTGTTCTCATCCACGCGGATCTTTACGAAGGTGGTGTCTTTCCTTGCGTATGATCCTACGATGCTCAGGAACTCTACGCCGAGGGAATCTATGTCAAAGGTGAGATTCTCGCCCGTATAGAGAGCCGCTACCTCAACCACTCCGCCGTCCGCATCGGCTTCGATATTGGCGGGACTCACGGCCACCAGGGACTTCGTTATTTTGACAACTTCGGCCGTGTTCTGGTTGGTCTCGGGAATTCCCTTGTAGAGAGTAAGCACAGCCTTGATGGTAACCACGTCGCCTACAGCAATTTCATCGCCCTTGGTGAATTTTTCGCCGTCGAGCCAGTAACCCCTATAGACTTCGAGCCAGTTGCCGTCGTTCTTGCTGGGATCGTTCTCGTCGTAGCCGCCCTTGAAAGTGCCGTCGTCGGAGATATAGTAAGTGGCATTGCCGTAGCTGGTGGAAATATCGTCAATCTTACAGATTATACCTTCCACAAGCACCGGGCTGCCGCTGTGCTTGCCGGCAAGAATGAGATCTATGGCTTCGGACGCCTTGTAAGTCTTTACAATGTCTTCGCCCTGTGCGAGAGTGATGATGGTGCTTCCGCTTTCACCCACGATACGTACGTCCTGAGTGCGGTACTGGGAGTTTGCCGGAGCCGTGAATGTGATTTCGTATTCGCCCGACGTACCCTCGAGAGGACTTGCGGTAATCCAGCTTTCAACAGCCGTCTTGATGCCGCGGGGCTTGCAGGTCGTTCCGGGGACGATAAGGGTGTCAACGGTCTGCGTCTTATTTTTATCGTCCTTATAATCATAGGAAGTCCTCACGTAGAGCTTCCAGTCTTCCGATGCATTGAGGATAATCTTGGAGCTTCCTCCGAGGGTGTCCATCTGCACATATGCCGTGCTGACCTTGAAGACGGAAGAATCATAACCCGTTACAGGGTCCTGAGTACATCCGAAGAGAAAGGCGGCTCCTGCAGCCAGAACAGAAAGAATTGAATATTTTGCTTTCATATCGAGTTTCGGATATTAGTTGAACATATATTTGAGACCGATCTGGGCATACCACAGCTGACCTATGACCGGAGATACGATCCAGGTCTGGGTGCTGCCGCTGACCGCATCAGGAGTTTTGAGAACCGGAATACCGTCGCTGCCGATGCGCTTGACATCGAGGATGCGGCCGCTCTTGAGAGTAGGATTCATGGTCTTATACACGCCCCATGAATCATTGAAGAGGTTGGCCACGTTCTTCACGTCCAGTGAAAGCTGCAGGCAGTTTGAGGTTTTGCCGACCTTCACCTTGAAGTCGTGGGCATAATGGAGGTCGATATGATGCTGCCAGGGTGAATAGATGCTGTATGCTTCGGCATACTGCCCCATGTGCTTGCTCAGGTACGCATCCTTCGCGGCAAAGGCGAAGAAACGCTCGGCATCGTCATCGGTGTCAAACTTGACAAGCCCTTCCGCCACATCCTTCTTGGTGGGGATATAGATGGCGTCGTAGTTGTAGTTGTCGTTGTTGAGGTCGGTGGCGTACATGTAGGAGTAGTTGGCTCCTCCGCGGTAAGCATTGTAGAAGATTCCGAAGTGATTGCCGGCCACGTCGTTATAGGCGATGTTCACATAGAACCTGTCCGGGGTCACATAGGAAGAGTTGTGGAGCTGAACGTTGTTGGGGCCTTCGATGCTGGGAATATACGTGAAGGCCGAGCTTGCATCCGAACCGGGCATGCCGGTGAGTTCCTTAGACCATGTGCGGGTGTATGCCGCAGTGATGTCGAGCCCCTTCATGGGCTTCGCATTAACTTCGAAGCTGGCCGTGGCGCCGTAGCCCTTGTTCGTATTGGTCAGATAATAGATAGAATACTTGTTGTAGGTGTAATCCGAAGGATAGATGTGACGGTTGTCAGCACCGTTGAGTCTGGAAAAACCGGCGGGATCCTTCATGTTGATGTCCCGGATGCGGGTGGCGTTGAGGGTCTTGTTGAAGATTCCTTCTGCGGTGACGCTGAGCGGGAAGCTTGTCGGGAAGGAGTAATCCACGGCGAACGAAGTCTTCCATACCTGAGGCATCTTGAACTTGGGATCCACCGCTGCGATGCTTCCGCTGAACGTTCCGTCGGACGGGCTCACGGTAAGAGGATACTTCTCCTTATTTGTGGAGGAATCGATATAACCGGAGCCATGAAGCAGGTCGAGAAGATCGCCCTTGTCGGTGACGAAGTTGTTTACGAAGAGGTTGAGGATAGCGCTGTCGGTGTTGGATGCATCAACCTTGCCATCCTTGTACTTTGTGGTGGCGGAGGAGACCATCTGCACCAGACCGGCATTGCTGGGCATGTTGGTGAAGAACACCAGGGGGAGACGTCCCGTGAATACGCCGGTGCCGCCGCGGAGCTTAAGGGAACCGTCGCCGAAGACATCGTAGCTGAAACCTATGCGGGGGTTGAGCTGGAGCTTCGGGGTTGGCCAAGCACCGGTATCGACGTGTAGTCCGTTATAGTCTGTGTCGTAAATGGCCTGGTTGCGCATGAGGTCGCGGTTGTCGAAGATGATTGTCTCCAGACGAAGGCCCGCCGTGAGCTTGAGTTTCTCATTGGGGTTCCACTCATCCTGCACATAGGCTGCGAGCTTGTGGAAACGCACGCGGGAAGCAGGATCCTGGTTGCCGTCGTAACCATAGGTGAGGGCCACCGTCTCGGGAGCCGCCTGGTTCATGAAATCTTCCACCGAGTTGTAGCGGTAATAACCGGTACCGTTGCGCATATAGGCGTTGTCGGCAAGCTGCCAGTCATAACCCAGACCGCCCATGATCTTATGGTCGCCCTTGTAGAAGGTGATGTCGTCCTTTGCGGAGAGAACCTTGTTGTGGACAGCATTCTTCCAGGTGAAGAGCTCATAACCGAGGGATATGTACGGGGTGATGGTGCCGGTTCCGTCAAGGATGTCTATGAAGGGGAACTCAGCGGAATTGCTTCCGCGAAGGTCGCTGAGGTCGGAGTAGGTGACGAGCAGCTGGTTGGACAGGTTGTTGGAGAAACGGCTGTTGAGGTCGAAGGAGAATGTATTCGCATTGTTGTTCATGGAATACATCGAGTTGGCATAGCTGAAGCCGTAGAGACCGACACGGCTCTCGGTGGTGCGCTGTCCGCAGTTGGACGAACTCGCATTCGGCATCTGCCAGTAAGTGTTGACGGTGCGGTTGTAACGCACTGCAAGATGATGGTTGCTGGTGATGTTCCAGTCGATGCGGGCAAGCATCTTCACAGTGCCCTCGTCCGCCGGGAAGTCGGTCCAGGAACCGGTCTTGTAACCGAATTTCTCTACGTAGTCGCTCACTTTCTTAAGGTCGTCGGTGCCGACGCGGGAAATGTTCTTGGATGCATCGCCTTCGGTCGTCGCACCTTCGGAAGCCCGCCAGTTGTTGACCACCGTGGGCTTGATGTTCTGTTCGTAGTTTACGAAGAAGAAGAGCTTGTTCTTGATGATGGGGCCGCCGAGGGTGAATCCGTAGGTGGTGTTGCGGTCCATCTCGCGGGCGGTGGAAACCTCCTCGCCGTTAACGATGTTGCCGCGCATGTTCTCGTTGCGGTGATACACATAGGCCGTGCCCTTGAAGGTGTTGGTACCGCTCTTGGTGATGGCGTTTACGCCGCCGCCGACAAAATTGTTCTGGCGGACATCATACGGGGAGATCACGACCTGCATCTCTTCGATGGCGTCGATGGAAATCGGGCTGCCGCCACCGGGAAGTGCGTCGGAGAGGCCGAAGTTGTTGTTGAAGTTGGCGCCGTCAACCGTAAAGTTTGCGGTACGTCCGTCGGAGCCGGCGAATGACATCCCGTTTCCGCCATAGGGCGAAAGCTTGGTAACATCTTCGATGCTGCGGCTGATGGTAGGCAGGGCGGCAATCTGTTCGTTGTTGATGTTTGTCGAAGCGCCGGTCTTCTCCGTGGAGAACTTGGAGGAAGGAGTGGCAATCACCACAGCCTCGCCAAGGTTGAGGGCTTCTTCTTTCATGGACGCATTCAGGCTGTAGGTCTCACCGAGCTGGAGCGTAATGCCGGTGTAGGTGGCAGTCTGATAACCGAGGCTGGATACCTGAACCTCGTAAGGACCTCCGGAACGCATACCCTGAATGGAATAACGTCCGTCATTGTTGGTAACCACTGCATAGGTGGTTCCCGAGGGGGTGTGGGTAGCGAGGACCGCGACGCCGGGAACGGCTTCGCCGCCGGCATCAACGATGCGTCCGCTCAGAGAAGATGTCGTTATCTGCGCGTAAGCAGACACGCCAATACATGCCGACAGGAGGCCTGCCAGCAAGTGTCTGAAGAAAGTTTTGGTCATAAATCAGTTGTTTGATTTAATTGAATAGTCTTCTTTTGCAGCTACAAATTTAATCAATAATTCCTACCTGCCAACTGATTTTTCAACCATTAATCAAAAAGTTTTCAACAGCCTTGACAAGTGTGTTTTTTTGTGTAACTTTGCACCCCATTACATTAACCTGCGGGGACAGATTTGAACATGCTTGCAACCCCGCCTAAAAAAATGCTAAAATGAATTATCTTTTCACATCCGAGAGCGTCTCGGAAGGTCATCCCGACAAAGTCGCAGACCAGATTTCAGATTCAATCCTCGATGAATTCCTCCGCCAGGACCCTGACTCCAAGGTTGCGGTAGAGACTTTCTGCACCTCGGGCCTCGTGGTGGTCGGAGGGGAAGTGCGCAGCGAACACGCCTACGTGGACATCCCGCAGACAGTGAGGGACACCATTTCACGCATCGGCTACACAAAGGCCGAATACGGCTTCGACGCTTCCAGCTGCGGAGTCATAAGCACCATCCACGAACAGAGTTCCGACATAAACCGGGGCGTTGTGCGCGCCACTGAAGACGAACAGGGCGCCGGCGACCAGGGAATGATGTTCGGATTCGCATGCACGGACACCCCGCAGTACATGCCGCTCACCCTGACCCTGTCTCATTCGCTGCTTAAGATTCTTTCGGAAATCCGCCGCGAATCCGCCGGACAGGCTGCCCCCGGAAGGCAGCCTCTTCCGGAATCAGATGCCACCGGAGGGAACTCCCTGCCCGCAGGGACAATGAGCTACCTTCGTCCCGACGCCAAATGCCAGTTTACGGTGGAATTCTCCTCCGAAACGCACAAGCCGGTAAGGGTGCACACCATAGTGCTCAGCACGCAGCACGACGAGTTCGACTCCGACGAGGCGATGCACGCACGCATCGAGAAGGACGTGCGCGAGATTGTACTCCCCCGCCTCATTGCCTCCCTCCCGGAAGACCTGCAGGCGCTCTTCGACGACAGATTCATCCTCCATGTGAATCCTACCGGCAAGTTCGTCATAGGCGGCCCTGCCGGAGACACCGGGCTTACCGGCCGTAAAATAATAGTGGATACCTACGGCGGACGCGGAGCGCACGGCGGAGGAGCCTTCAGCGGAAAAGACCCGTCCAAAGTGGACAGGAGCGCAGCCTATGCTGCCCGCTGGCTCGCCAAGAATATCGTTGCGGCCGGGCTGGCCGACGAATGTCTGGTACAGCTCTCCTATGCCATAGGCATCGCCGAACCGGTAAGCATTTTCGTGGACACTTACGGCACCGCGCATCTTCCCGGAAAGAGCTGCAGCCGCTATCCCGGTTCCATAAGGGCACTGTCCGAGGAGGATATAACCATCTCCCGCAAGATAGCGGAGCTCTTCGACCTCAGGCCGGCCGCAATCGTCCGCAGGTTTGGTCTGAAGAACCCGATCTACGCCCCCACGGCGGCTTACGGCCATTTCGGCAGGGAACCTTACGTAAAGGACGGAATGCAGTTCTTCGGATGGGAAAAGCTCGATGCTGTTCCCACCCTGAAACAGGCGTTCGGGATTTAGCTCTGGCACACAACCCTTTGTTTATTAGCAGATTACGCAAAACCCTGGTAGGCAAATAACCTACCAGGGTTTTGTATAATTCTCTATCTATCAAACAGTTATATGCCAGCGGAAAATACAGAAGCTACAGGATCGCAGTTGCCGGATGGCGACTGCGTTTTTATTCTGCCGAAAGCGAGCACGACAAGGGCAAGCACAACAAGGGCAAGCACGAAGAACGGCCAGTACATTCCTCCCAGGATATCCCTCCAGGTCTCGGCTTCCGGCCATATCTGTCCTGCAAGCAGGGCCATGGTATTGTTAGTGAAATGCATCAGCATCGTAAGCCTGAGGGAACCTGTCCTGTAGTACACATATCCGAAGAGGCAGCCGAGTATGAACGCCGGTATGGCCTGCCATGGATTCATGTGTATCACGGCAAAGAACAGGGCCGACAGCACTATCGCCCAGACGGGTTTCACCTTTCCGGAATTAAGAAGGCCACGGAGCACCATAGCGCGGCACAGCCACTCTTCGAACAGGGGGGCCATTATGCTCACGAGGAGGAAATCCACCCAAAGCACTCCGCCCGTCATGTTTTCGAGCATGCTCCTCAGCCAGTCGGGCATGGGGGGCATTGCCGCATTAAGGGCATCGGTTGCAAATGCAGCGGCAAATGTACCCAGCATTACCAAGGCGGCGCAAATCCATCCCCCGACAGGAGCGAAATGACTGCTGTCGAGAGCGTAACCCTTCGTGTCCATGGATGCGTTGCGGCTCTTTACGGAAGCATAGAGCATTGCAGGCAGGAACATTACCGGATAGGACACGAGCATGGCGTATTCTCCCGCAAGCCCCGGCCCGGTAATGGCCGTAAACGCCAGGGTAAGGACATTGCCTATGAGCGCACCTGCAAGAAGCAACAGAAGCAGGACAAACATTCCGCCCACTCCCGGAACATACCAGGCATGGGCGGAAAAGACATTGAAATTGCCGCGGCGTTTCATCGCTTACTTATAAAGGGGTGAAGGATAAACGCCCTTCGCCACAAGTTCCGCGAACTTCGCCACTACGCCGGGACGGTCTTCCTTGTAGGTGACCCCGAACCAGCGCGACGGAGAAGACAGCACGTCGCAGGATGCGGTGCCCTGCTTAATCATCACATCTACCGCGTAGGGGATATAGAATTCTTTCTTGGGTTCGTCAATGTTTTTCTCAAGGAAGCCCTTGAATATTTCTTCGCTGATGGCGAAATAGTCGGGAGTGAAGCCCCACATGTTCATCGAACAAAGGGCTTTACTGTCAAGCTCGACATGGGTTTCACCGGTAACCGAATTATTGCCGTAAACCTTGCCGTCCGGCTCCTTTGCGATTTCCAGATGCTCGGCTATGGCCGAAAGGTGCATCTGCGCGTCATAGGAGCAGATGCCGCGGGAAACGCTTCCGTTTTCGCTGAGGGTATTGTCGAGTTCGAAGCCCACGATACAGTACCGGCCCTTTGTCGATTCGTGTGCATGGCACCAGTCGGCAAGCACGCGGAATGACTCGCGGCCGTAATAATCGTCGCCGTTGATGACCGCGAAGGGTTCATGGATGACGTCTTTTGCCATAAGAACCGCATGAGCCGTGCCCCAGGGCTTCTGCCTCTCGGGATTGAGGGTGAAACCTGCGGGAATCTTGTTGAGTTCCTGTGTGACGAAGACAAACTCCAGAGGAGTGCCGTCGATGCATTTTACCGAAGAGTATTTTTTTGCCACCATTTCCTTGAACTGGTCGAGGAAATACTCGCGCACTATGTAAACGACTTTGCCGAAGCCGGCGTTTACCGCGTCGTAAATGGAATAATCGATGATTGTTTCTTCGTGGGGGCCGAGGCCGTCCATCTGTTTGAGTCCGCCGTAACGGCTTCCCATTCCGGCTGCAAGAACTAAGAGTGTTGGTTTCATATTCATTGGTTATGTCTTGCAAATATAATAATTATCTTTGTGACATGAAAGCCCTGATTTTCGCCGCCGGCCTCGGAACCAGGCTCGGCAGCATCACCAAGAGAATGCCCAAGGCGCTGGTGCCAGTCGCCGGCGTACCGATGCTCGAAAGGGTTCTCGGCAAGCTTCAGGGCGCAGGATTCAGCGAAGCAGTCATCAATGTCTGCTACAAGGCTGAAATGATTAAGGACTGGCTCCGGGACAATCCTTTTCCTGGGATGGAGATCAAACTCTCCGTGGAACCTGGCGGAGAGCCCCTCGAGACGGGCGGAGGCCTGAGGCATGCGCGCGGTCTCCTGACGGGCGGGCCGGTTCTCCTTCACAATGTGGATATCCTTTCCAACCTCGACCTGAACTGGTTCGCCTCCAAGTGCGGAGCCAGTGCTCTTGCCAGCCTGCTGGTTACCGCACCCAGGGCCGAAGACGACCGCTTTTTCCTTTTCAATCCCGGCGACATGCGTCTCGCCGGCTGGACTAATAGGCGCACCGGAGAGGTCCGGGGTGCTATAAGGGGTGTTCCCGGCGCTCCCGAGGACGCCCTTTCCGCAGAAGAATGCCGCCGCATGTCCTTCTGCGGCATCCACATCGTTTCTCAGGACATCTTTCCTCTGCTGGAGAGCTGGCCGGAAAAGTTCTCAATAACTGATTTTTATATAAAGGAAGCGGGGCGGCACCCGATTTACGGAATACCTGCCCCGGCAGATTTCAAGATGACAGACATCGGCAGCCCTGAAACTCTTTCCGAAGCCGGCAGGGCCCTGGCCGGAGGCGCTTATTCTACAAGATAGACATCGTCTCCCGGTTCCGCGAAATGGAACTCCTCCCTCGCATAGGATTCGAGGGTGTCCCTGTTGTTGGACAGGCCGTCTATCTGCGAATCCAGTTTCTTTATCTCGCGCTGGTAATATTCTATCTCCTTTTTCTGACGGTGCAGTTCGACACCGGCCTGAATCCAGCGTATAACGGAGTCCTTCTTTACGAACAGCACCACCACAAAGATTGCGGTACTCACTATCACAAAGCGGATGAAACCCCTTTGTTCTTTCTTTGTTCCGTCCTTGCTGCGGTCCCAGATATTCCTGAACAGTTTCGCCATTTCCGCAAAGCTACACAATCTTGGCGAGAATTCCGCCTTCGTCGGCTGCAACTCTGCGCAAAACATCCGTAAGATAAGGATAGCGGGCAAATGGCTCCTTCACAAGAGAGCCGAGCACCTTCTGGGCTGGGGCGATGCAGTCGATGAAAAGCTGCTTCCCCTCTATCAGGCCCCGGAAACCGTAGGCGCCGAATTCCTGCAGCATGCGCACCAGAGCCATAAGGCGGTAGCGCTCCATGAATTCGTCCCTGGACACTTTGCAGAAATCGCCGAGGGCTGTTATGTATGCGTCTTCGAGTTCGCGGCGAACCGCCTCGGAGAAATGCGTTCCGGCATTCAAAAGGAACGAAGCAAGGTCGTACTGCACCGGACCGCGCCGTCCGCCCTGAAAGTCGATGAACCAAGGCTTTCCGTCCCGGATCATTATGTTCCTGGCCTGGAAGTCGCGGTACATGAATGTCTGCCCGAAAGGTTCGAGGGCGTCTTCGAGAAGACGGTCGTAATCGTCCTGAAGGGCTATTTCATCGAAATCGACCCCGCTCTCCTTGAGATAGCAGTATTTGAAGTAGTTGATGTCGAAGCTCACCATCCTCCCGTTGAACTCCCTGTCCGGGAAGCAAACGTCCCAGTCCGAAGCCATACGCTCCCCGGTGCCGAACTGCAGCGCGGGAAGGGCCTCCATTACGGAGCGAAGCCATCCCTTCTCTTCAGGGGAAAAACTCCCCTTCTCTATGGAAGGCCCGAGAAGGGCGAACAGCTGTCCGTTCCCGAGGTCTTCCTGAATGTAGGCCAAGCCGTCGGGGCTTATGCCATAAACCTCCGGCGCGGCCACCCCGGCATCCCTCATGGCCTTTCCGATAGTCACAAAGGCCCTGTTCTCCTTGAGGTTCGTTCCTATGCACCCAATCACTCCTTCGGGAAGCATGCGGTAGTACTTGCGCGCACTGCCGCTGAGGGGCAGCAGACTGACGGAAACGGGTTCGGAGCCAAAACGCTCGCGGTAGAGTTTTACAAGTCTTTCCATACTCACGGCAAATGTAATGGCAAATCAAGAGAAAAACAAATAAAAGGATAATCAAAAAAATAGGTATCTTTGCAGGCTGTGAGCACGCTCCGAAGCATACTCTTCCCTGCTGCCGTGGCCGGACTGGTCCTGGCAGGGAATCTTTTTGGCGAAGCGCCGGTTCACAAGACCTTTTCGCTCGAGGGCAACCTCGCCGATACGGTAATCTACGAAAAAGACGCCTACAAGAAAGGCCGCACAGGAGATTTCGCGGACGCCGCGCTGAGCGACAGCGTACTGCAGTCGCTGGGGCTGTTCGTCCAGAAGGCAGCGGAAGATTCGCTTGCCCTCAGCGCCCGCGACACCATCCGGGTACCCGATTCCCTTCGCGAAACCGATCCTTTCCGGTACAAATACTATGTGGCCCTGCTCGATTCCCTAACTCATCAGATCGTACGCGACTCCCTGCTGCAGAAGGTAAAGGAGTGGCGGGCCGCTTCCGACACTCTCAGGGCGAGGGCCGACTCTGCCGACCGCTTCCGGCTCGACTCCCTCTACAGCCGCGATTCCGCCGCAAGGGCAAGGGCTGCCTTCCTCGCCTGGTATAACGGTCTGAGCAAGGAGGAACGCCGCAAGTACGACTACGAGCAGAAGATGAACCGCAAAATGCACGAGATGGATTCGCTCAAGAGCCTGAAGGAGGAGCAGAAGGCCGTCCGTGACAGCATAAGGGAGAGCACCCCGCGCATCCTCGAGTCTTTCGCAGTGCCGGATTCCCTCAAGTACAAACGCATAGTATCGTGGCATCTCGACCCCGACTTCCACAATATGGACACCCATGTCCCGGATACTTCGTACAATTATTATTTCTACGACTACGCCTTCCGGCGCCAGGACGTAAACTCCACATGGCTCGGAGTTGCCGGTTCCCCGGTGCAGAACTATAATTTCTTAGGGCGACGGAGCTGCAGCGGAGTGGATTTCTACACCCCTTACGAATCGTGGAGCTACTCCCATGGGACCTTCCCCCATTTCAACACCAAGACCCCTTACACCGAACTGGCCTACTGGGGCACGCTGCTGCTGGCATCCGACGAAACGGAGAGCGACAACCTGCATATCTTAACCACACAGAACATAACTCCGGAGCTGAACCTGCAGCTGCTCTACGACCGCTGGGGAGGCGGAGGAATGCTCGACAACGAGGAAACCAAGAACAAGACATTCGCGCTTGCAGGCAATTATCTCGGCAAGAACTACCTTGCCCACGCCGGCATCATCTCCAACACAGTCTCCCACGAAGAGAACGGCGGCGTGCAGGATGCAAAATGGGTAAGGGACACCACCGTTGA
Source organism: uncultured Bacteroidia bacterium (assembly GCA_902797435.1). Lineage (GTDB taxonomy): Bacteria > Bacteroidota > Bacteroidia > Bacteroidales > UBA932 > Cryptobacteroides. Next base: position 31,552 of record CADBSV010000044.1, on the reverse strand, counting down.
CGCCAGGGAAATAAGCGTAGTGCTCAACAATGCTTCGAGCAAGCTCAAGAAGCGCACGGCCTTCCTCGACCAGCAGTACAGGATTCCTCTGGATTTCGTGCGCGAACTTATCGCCCCGGGCGATACGACCGCAGAAGCAGACTCAGACGAAGATGCCACCACCGCCTTTGTCGGCCACAGCACGGAGTGGAACTGGTACAACAGGAACTATCAGGACAAGTTCTCCTCCACAAATACCTACGTAGCCGACCTGTTCCACGGCATCAACAACTACAGCCCATCGGAGAGCAACGACTATTTCAGGGTAACCGAGCTCGACAACAAACTGTTCGTACGGCTCCAGCCCTGGAAAGACGACGCCATTGTCTCAAAGCTCAACGTGGGAATCGGGGACAAGTACCGCACCTACTACGACTCATACGATTCCCTAAAGACTTCGTCCGTCCATAAGGAGAATTCGGTATATGCCTACGCCGGAGTGGAGGGGAACCTGCACCAGTATTTCGACTGGGACGCCAAGGGCCGCTTCACTTTCGCAGGAGCCGAACTTGGGGACTTCGACATAAACGCCTCCGCCCGCGTGAACTTCTTCCCGTTCCGAAGGGCCCGCAAGAGTCCGCTTTCCCTCGGAGTAAGGTTCGGAACCTCGCTTACCGAGCCCAACCACTACCAGCAGCGCATCTACGCAAACCACTACTCCTGGAACAATACCTTCGGGAAGACTTCGCAGAGCTGCCTCCGCGCCACCGTTGACATCCCCTACTGGAAACTCCATGCCGACGCCGGGTATTCCCTTGTCGGGAACCATATCTATTACGACACGACGGCAGTAATTCGCCAGAATTCCGGGGTCGTCAGCGTACTCAGCGCTTCGCTGAGGAAAGAATTCGTGATAGGCGGCCTGCTGCATCTCGACAACAAGGTGCTCGCCCAGGTTTCTTCCGACCAGGAAATCCTTCCCCTGCCCGCCCTGGCCCTGAACCTCAAATGGTTTGCGCAGTTCGCCGTCCAGAAAGACGCCGAGCGCAACAACGTGATGGTAATGCAGATAGGTCTGAACGGCTGGTACAATACCCAGTGGTATGCTCCGGCGTGGAATCCCGCCGCAGGCGTATTCCACAACCAGGCAAGGGCGCTTTACGAAAACGGGCCGGTAGTGGATGTATTCATGAACATCCAGTGGAAACGGGCATGCATCTTCCTCAAATACGAAAACGCCAATATGGGATGGCCTCTCAAAGACTCGGACTACTTCACCGCCCATAATTACATAGGCACGCAGAGAACCCTCAAACTGGGCATCTTCTGGCCGTTCTATGTACAGCCGGGCAAACGCGGCTCCTCATCCTCCCGGGGATTTTCCACGGAAGGGACCCTGGACTCTGCCGCAAGGCCGGGAGGAAGCGGCTCCGTGAATTCGAGGGCGCAAACCGCAAGGAACAGATAATGAGGTTTGTAAAGGCCACTACATGCGCCATGACAGCGCTCTGCCTCCTGCTCGCCGCCGGAGCTTTTTTGTCGCTCAGATTCAAAAAACAAGAATCACCGGCTGTGGCCCGCTACATACCTTTCGGCGAAAGGGACCGTCAGGAGAATTACAGAATCAGCCCCTACGATTCGCTCATCCGGGCATGGAGCGACTCGGCAGGACTCGACTGGCGCCTGGTATCGGCCATCGTCTATCACGAATCCCACTTCAGGCACGATGCCCTTTCAAAACGCGGAGCTACAGGGCTGATGCAGATGATGCCCTCCACCGCCAGGGCCTTCGGCGCAGACAGCCTGCTCGACCCATCCCAGAACGTGATGGCCGGAACCCGGTATCTGAAGAGCCTTTTCTACCGTTACCGCGGAATTGCAGCCAACACCACGGAACAACAGAAAATGATGCTGGCCGCTTACAACGCCGGGGGCGGCAGGATAACCGACATAATCAATTATGCAAGATGGAAAGGTGTGGATCCCGGTTATTGGGACAACCTTGCCGGGGTGATTCCGGAGATGCGCTCGGATTCGATACTTGCAGTGGACACCGTAAAACTCGGGAAATTCCAGGGATTCGAAACGATAGAATACGTTAAAGCCGTGATGGCACGCTACGGGCATTACACAAGGATCGCCCCCTGACTACCTGACCCTCACCGTATTTGCAGGATCCACCTTCGATATGAACAGGGATGGCAGAAGGAGAATAAGCATTATCAGGAAGTACGCCAGGGCGCAGGCACCCAGAATCTTGAGGACGTTTACATCTACCGGCACGAAACTCACGAAATAATTCTCCGGATTCAGCTTTATAAGGTGTGTCGTGCCCTGTACGGCCGCAAACAGCAGAGCAGCCCCTCCCCCTATCGCCATGCCCTTCAGCACAACTGAAGACGCCACCCTCAGGAAAACTCCGGCCACCCCTCTGTCTCCCATTCCGAGCGCCTTGAGCGTTCCGATGGTCCCGGTACTGCGGAAAAGCATTATGAGCAGCCCCGAGACCATATTGAATCCCGCCACCAGAATCATCAGGGCAAGGATTGCAATTACGTTGAAATCGAGAAGGTGCAGCCAGTCGTAAAGCCGCGCATAGCGGTCGGATGAGGCCGTGGCGGCAAGCGAAGAGAGCACCGAGAGTTCTTCAGCCTTGCGGCGCTGCCACCCGGGGGAGGAATACTTTTCGGAGAGCACCGCCTCCAGGGCCGAAACCTTCAGGGAATCCCAGCCGTTCACCCTCTGCATGTCTTCCAAAGAAGCATATACAAGATAGCGGTCGTCCGTTTTTATCGGGTCCTGATATATGTCGGCAACCCTGAAACGGCGCACCTTGACCCTGTCTCCTATGAAATACGAGGGCAGGAAATCCCCCTTTCCCACCTTCAGTTTTGCAGCCAGCGAAGAAGGGATGCCTACGCACAGCGAACTGTCGGAAAGGCCCGGCACGCCTTTCACCAGCACCCCCTGGAGATTGCCGTCAAAATTCACTACGGCACTCCGGTAGATGGCAGGGGAAAGGCTCTTCACTCCCCTTACCGAGCGCAGTAACGAAAGCAGCGAGTCTGCGGCAGTTATGGCTTCGCCTTCGCCGTAATAGCTGAGCGCGCTGGCGGTAAGCTGGACATCTCCCATGAGGGAACTGACTCCGCGGCGGATTTCCCTGCGGAACCCGTCCACCACCATCAGCGAAAGGATAATGACGAGGAAGGACACGGCCGTGGCTGCGACCGTTATCCTTCCCCTGAAATCGAGACGCGAAGATATGAATCTCTCCGCGCGCATTTTACCAGATGCGAACCCTTTCTTCCTCGGGCCTGTACATGGGATCGCCTTCCTTTATTCCGAAGGCGTCGAAGAAGGTCTGGAAGTTGCGGACCGCAACGTTCACGCGGTTCTCCGCAAGGGAGTGGACGTCGAGGTTCGTCAGACGTGCCTTCTCCTCGGGGGTGATGTTCTGGGCCCATACCGTGGCATAGCCGAGATAGAAGCGCTGGTCGGGAGTGAAACCGTCGATATCCGGCACGTTCTTGCCCGCTATGGCATTGTGGAGAGCGGTGTAGGCTATGCTGAGTCCGCCATGGTCGGCGATGTTCTCTCCGAGGGTGTTCTGCCCGTTGGCATGCACGCCGGGGAGAATCTCAACAGCGGAGTACTGCTCCACGAGCCTGGAGGCCTTCTGCTGGAAGGAAGCCGCGTCTTCGGCGGTCCACCAGTCGGACATGTTGCCGTCCTTGTCGAAAAGGCGTCCCTGATCGTCGAATCCGTGAGTCATCTCATGCCCTATCACGACTCCGATTGCACCGTAGTTGACTGCATCGTCGGCATCGGGATTGAAGAACGGAGGCTGCAGTATGGCCGCGGGGAAGCAGATTTCGTTGGTGGTGGGGTTGTAATAGGCATTCACCATCTGGGGAGGCATTCCCCACTCGGTCTTGTCCGTGGGCTTGCCGAGCTTGGAGAGATTGTCCGCAACATACCACTGGCTGGCAGCTTTCTGGTTTTCGAAATAACTCTTGGACGGATCGATTACAAGGGAACTGTAATCCTTCCACTTGTCGGGATAACCGATTTTAACCGTGAAGCTGGACAGCTTTTCCATGGCCTTCACCTTGGTGGAATCGCCCATCCATTCGAGACTCTGGATATGCTCTCCGAGCGCGGTCTGAAGGTTCCTGACGAGGGTGAGCATCTTGCGCTTGCTGCTCTCGGGGAAATACTTCTGGACATACATCTTGCCCACAGCCTCGCTGAGGACGCCGTTGGGAACCTGCATGGCGCGTTTCCAGCGGGGCTTCTGCTCCTGGACGCCAGCCATCTGGCGGCTGAAGAACTCGAAGCTCGCATTATAGAAATCGTCGCTGAGCGAACCGCATGAGCCTGCGATGAGACGCCCGGCTACATAATCCTTGAGAACGGAAAGGTCGGCTGATGCATAGTAGTCGCTGAATCCCTTGAAATACGACTGCTCCGCAACCACCAGCTTTTCCTGGGGGGCTATGCCGCGCTGCTCGAAGTATGCCGCGAACGGGAAACCGGGATATGCGGCCTCGAGCTCAGCGGTGCTCATCGGATTGTACTGGGATATGTAGTCCCTTTCCTGCTCGCGGGTCCAGGAATGGCCGGCAAGCACTTCTTCCACGAAAACGGCGTTGTCGGCCGCGGCCTTGCTGTCGGGACATCCGACCAGGTCGAAAACCTTTACGAGGAACTTGCGGTAACCTTCCTTAATGGGCACGTTGGAGGCGAGCAGATAATAATCGCGGTCGCCTATTCCAAGTCCGCCCTGGCCAAGATACAGTATCTGGTTCTCACTGTCCTTGAGGTCCGCCTCGACATATGCGCCGAAGAACGAGCCGCTTCCGCAGTCATGCATGTCGGCTATCACGCGGGCAAGCGCCTCCTTGTCGGATGCCTCATACACTTTCTGCACGTAGGGAAGCAGAGGCGCCGCGCCGTCCTCATTGAGGCGCAGGGAATCAAGGCCCTGGGTGTAGAGGGTCACTATCTTCTGTTCAACGCTGCCCTGTTTCGTCTTCATGGTGGTCATGGACGAGAAGAGTTCGTTCAGGCGCACCACGTTGTTTTCGCTAAGCTGGTCGAAACTGCCGAAACGGGAGAATTCGGGCCTCAGCGGGTTGTTGCGCTGCCATCCCCCTGTGGCATAAGCATAGAAATCTTCACCGGGGGCAACCGATGTGTCGAGGTTGGAGAGGTCAAGGGCAGGGACCTTCTCCGCCTTTGGCTGACATGATGCCAGCATCATGAAGGGAATCATAAGAAAGACTAACTTTTTCATTTTGCCTTAGGTATTGTTGTTGTCATACGTCCATAAGTATCCTTCTGCCCTTGGGGAGCAGATTGTTGCAACGGCTGCCGATGTTCTTGGCAAATCCGAGCGGATGTCCGCTGAACGCTGCAATAATCAGGCCCGCCGGGGCGTCCGGCAGCCGCAGCACATCGCGGTGAAGATATTTCAGGGCGTCCTGAAGGGAAAGGTCCACCACGGGGTACTCCGGAACATAGTCTATAGAGAGAATGCGGTCTGCCTCATCAATCTTCAACATTCCGGGAAGTAAGCCCTCCCGGCCCGGCGCCGGCGCATCTGCGGTCTTTCTCAACGCTCCCGCCCACTGGCCTTCTCCCGGCACCTCCCCCGCCTTCAGCAGGTTCCCGTGGCGGGTAAGACGCACCCCCCACTGCGGGAATTCGTCTTCCGGAGCGAAGATTTCGCCTCCGAGCGTTTCGGCGGCCCACTCGAGGTTGCCGTCGTTCTCGCAGTCTTCGTAAGTGCAGGTGGAATATACCAGTATGCCTCCGCTGCGAAGGGCCGGCCACACATCCGCAAGGATCCTCCTCTGCCTTGATGTGCAAAGCTCCACTACGGCGGGGCTCCACTGGGCCTCAGCCCCCGGGTCTTTGCGGAACATCCCCTCGCCGCTGCAGGGCACGTCCGCTACGATAATGTCGAAATAACCGGGCATGAGCGAGCCGAACGCTGCAGGATCGGCGCTGGTCACCTTCACGCAGGGGTCTCCCCAGCGGGCCACGTTGTCCCGGAGCACGGCAGCCCTGGCCTTCATCACTTCGTTGGAAACAAGCAGGAAGTCCCCACCGAATGCCTCCCTCAGGCTGGCCGCCAGATCGGTTGTCTTGCCGCCTGGCGCAGCGCAGAGGTCCAGCACGCGGATGCCTCTTCCAAACTCGCCAAGGTGCCTGCGGAAAATATGCCCCACGTACATTGCGGAGCTGTCCTGCACATAGTAGCATCCGGCATGAAGAAGTGGATCCAGCGTAAAATTGGGACGCTGCTCAAGGAAACGGCCGTGCGGGCTCCAGGGCACACGGGTTCCGACCGGCCCCTCGCATCCCTTGAAGGGATTCAGGCGCACCGCAACACCCGGAGTTTCCATCAGCTGAAATGGAATTTGTCTTTTATATCCTGCGGAACCCCTTCGGGGACCCGTCCTTCAGACACATCCACAAGGCCGTCCACAACCTTGTCGAGCGCTTCCTGCAGTTTCCCGCCCAACATCATCTTCATCATGAAATTAAGGTCGGCATCAACCTCGATATGGAAGTCGGTGGCGCCTGCGGACGAGGGGTCGAAATGAAGTCCCACCGTAAAATCGAACGGGGCACCTTCGCCCTTAATTTCTATATAAGAATACGGTTCCCTCCTGGACACCCTTCCGCCAAGGGACACACCCTGCACCTTCACCGAAATGGAGTCGTAGTCGGCGGTAACGTCGGCGCGTTTGTCCTCAGGAAGGAAACGGGTAAACCCCGAGAGGTCAGTAAAGGCCATGTAAAGCTCCGCCTGGGGGCGCCTTACGATTCCGTGCTTGCTGGAAAAATGAGTCATACGAACCGCGAATTTACGAGCAATCGGAGAAAAAAGCAAATGCAGCGGGGAAAGCGGCCTATTTCCTTGCGGAGTTACGCCATGCCTGAGGAGTCTGCCCGAAACGGGCCTTGAACGAGCGGGTAAAATATGCCGGGCTGCTGAAACCGACAGAGTATCCCACTTCTTTAACGAGGACATCACCGTCACGGAGAAGGGCGGCGGCGGCATCCAGACGGCGGTTCCGGAGATAGTCCACGGGAGTCTGCCCCGTTACCTTCTTGATACGGCGGGTCAGGGTACTGCGTGAGCAATGGTAATGGTTTTCCATTTCGGCGATGCCGAATTCAGTTTCCGAGAGATGTGCCGACACGAACTCCTCAAGCCCGGATGCAAACAGCTCATCGGCGGAAGGGGCGGAATCCTTCCTGCGGAAAAAGAAGATTCCAACAACGGCAACAGCGCATCCGAGCAGGACGGCAATTATTGCGGCCAGCCATCTCCGGAGGTCATGCCGGTCTTCCTTAATCAAAGGGACACCCTCCTCGTCCAGCCTGACAGGGCTGAAGTAAGTAAAACCGTCAGCGGTACCGAAGAATACCGTTCCGTCTTTCATAACGGCCCCCGCCTTCCGGAAACAGGTCCATGCCAGTCCGTCCTCTTCTGAATACAGTCTCAATGAACGGGAGGATGGTTGCAGGCGGTAGATTCCGGAATCGGATCCCAACCATATGTAGCCACGGGAATCTTCTGCCGCTACATAAAAGACGTTTGTCTTCAAAGGACTGTTCTTCACCGATATACTGGCGAAAGAGTCATCCTGACCGCTTCTTACAGCGATTCCGGAGGTGAAGCCTATCGACCACACGTTACCGGCTGCGTCACATAAGACAGATGCCACGAGACTTGGAACAGGGCTGCCATTATATGGATTCCATACTCCTGAAAGACTGTCCGCAGACGGGTCATAGCGAAGCACCCCCTGGGAATAACTGGCCATCCAGATATTCCCGTCCGCATCCTCTTCTATCCAGCCTATCGAGTTCTTCCCTTCCGGCATATTAACCGGTTCGAATCCTTTTTCCGGATAATATCTGCAAAGCCTCGAACTTCCGGCATAGACTGTTCCGTCCCTTGCTACCGATACCGAATTGAAAACGGTGCCCTTGTTCCATATCCTGCACTCGGATGATTCGGGATCCAGAAGAATCATACCGGAAGAACTGGAGCACCAGATTCCATCTTCGGAAACGGCAAGGGAGTATAGCTTGCGTGAAGCATCGGAAGGCAAGGGCTGCTCTTCGAGGCGCCCGCTTTCGCGATCGAAGACAAAAAGTCCGTCCCGCTCGGAAGCAATGAAACACCTGCCGTCCTTCCACTCTGCAAAAGCGCTTATGCAAGTACCATCCAGGCTCTTGCAGGATGTGGTCATCCTGATGTTTACAAATGGTCCTTCGCCGGACCGGCACCACGCGACGCCATCTCTTTCCGTCGCAGCGTACAGAATTCCCTTTGGTCCGATGACAATATCCTTTATCGCCCCTGGAGGGATAGAGAACCTGTCCGACGGACTGTTCCTTGAATACGAGACGGCCTGTTTTGGGGAAGAAGTGTCCAGATGGATAAGGCCGTCGGTCGCCGCAAGCCAGAGCCCCTTTCCGTCCGGTGAGACTATTGCCTTGCTTATGTTTCCCATATCCAGCACCACTTCGGTGTTCTCCGTTGAGATATCTGCCAAAAGGACTGCTTCCGGCGTTACGAGATACAGTTTTCCCCCATCGGCGGGGCAGACGCAGCGAACCTTTGTTCCGGGAAGCATCTCTGTCCATTCGTCTCCGGTTTTGCGATAGAGCTTTCCGGCGAAGGAAGGCAGATAAAGGCTATCCCCGATACTCACGATCTGATATATGTAACGGACTTCCCTCCAGTTGCGTAAAGTGTTTCCGTCCCAGGAAAACAAACCTTCGTCACGGGAGCTCATCCACATAATCCCCGATGAGTCGAGGCACATGGAATAGATACGGTTCGAAGGGAGAGAGGAGGAAGTTGGAGCCAGATCGGACAGCGGCAGGAAACGGTCCCGTGCACGGTTATATATGAACACTCCCGTGTTCGTCCCGACCCAGATATTCCCCGATGAATCTTCCGCGATCGAAGAGATATAATCGTTGTCCGTGCCAATCTCCTCCTTGGAAAATGCCCGTATCTTACGGCCATCCCAGAGGTTGAGGCCATTGCAGGTACCCATCCATACATTTCCTGAAGAATCGCAGAAAAGAGCGGAAGTTCCGTCATAGGAAAGCCCATGCGATGCCGCGCTTATGCGATGGAACTCCAAAGGAAACGAGGCGTGCAATTCCGAAGAGATGCACGCCATCAAAAAGATGAGTGTAATTATTCGCCTCACAAGGCAAATATAATCATTTCAGCAAAGCGGCGGCTACCGCATTCGAGACTTTCGCCCTGTCGGTCTTGAGTGCGGCGTAACCGGTATCCGAAGGATGGCAGCGGTTCGCGAAAAGAATTATGGCGAGATCGTTTCCGAAATCTACCAGGATGAATGTTCCCGAGTATCCGGTGTGGCAGATAAGATTATCCGAAAGCCTGTTGCCCTTCACGCCGGAAGCTGTGCTGGAATTGTCCCAGCCGAGAGTGCGGCCAAAGGCCACCGGAGTCGCCATGAGCCTGACTGTTTCTGGCTGCAGCACCCTGACTCCGCCCAGCTGTCCTCCGGCCAGAAGCGCCTTTGCAAGCACCGACATATCGGCGACTGTCGTAAATAGTCCTGCATTTCCGGCATTGCCTCCGCATACCGTCCAGGCAACGTCGTCGATGCATTTGCCTATCCGGACGGAACTCCCAGAAAGCTGCGGGGCGATCCTGGCCTTATATGCCTCCGGAATTTCCTCTCCGGCAGGAAGATACATTGTATCATCAAGCCCGAGCGGCTGGAAGATGTGCTCCTTTGCATAATCGCAAAGCCTCTGTCCAGTCACCCGTTCTATGATCTGCTGGCACAGGAAGAAGTTAAGGCAACTGTAGCGATATATCTTGCTGAGACGGGGATGGGAATCGGCTATGTAGGCGACCAGAAGGTCCGGCCGGCCAGCATAGTCAGCAGCCTTGATATAGCCCTGATAATTGGGGAATCCGCTGTTGTGTGCAAGGAGATTCTCGACCGTAATATCTTCGGCAGGATCGAACTCTGAAAGATAGGTTCCAATCGTGGCCTTGACATCTACAAGCCCCTTCTCTACCAGCTGCATCATCGATATCGTGGTGCTTACGGACTTGGTCACCGAAGCCATATCGAAGACTACGTCCAAAGTCATAGGAACCACCGAAGGGGTGACGGACTTGTTGCCATAGGCCTTCATATAAACGGTTTGTCCGCCTTTTATGACGCTCAGGACCGCTCCGGGGATGGTTCCTGCTGCAATGCTGGCATTGAGCACATCGTCGGCCTCCCAGATAAAGAGAGGGCTGTCCGTCCAGGAAGCGCTGCGGTCAGGGCAGTCCAGCACCTTGTTCTTGTTGCGCTTGAAATTATAGGAGGAGAGATTGAAGGTACCCGTCTTGTCAACTGTGCGGAAACTTATGGTGAAATCATCGACTACCCCGGGAAGGACAGCGATATAGTACCACTCACCTGCAATCAGGGTGCCGGATGCAGGCTCGAATTCTATCCTGTCCGATGCCTCGACGACCGACGTGACTTGAGGTTCCCCTCCCATAAGGCCGATTCTGATTTTTCCCGCCACAGGCGTGCCGGAAGCAGATTGTATCGTAACCTTACGGATATCCTTGCGTTCCAGCCTGAACTTCAGCGCCCCGCATACATTCTGGAATACAAGGTCAGTGGTAGAAGAACTGGCTATCTTGATATTGTCTGAATAGTTGCCGGCGACGGCCTTCTGGCTCGAAGGCAGGACCGTTGTCACGAATCCATCGCTGAAAGATGCATCTTCGCGATAAGGATAAAGCCCCCAGTAATCCGAACTTGATACGGTCTCGTCAAGAACGCCGGTAAAAGTTGCGGTTCCGCCATTGTCTTTGGTGGTAAACTCCTTGTTCTGTCCGGCCCAGAAGATGTTTATGGCATCTCCTGAATTCCACTGCGACTTTCCTCCTGAATCGAAGGAAACTTTGCTCATAGGCAAGGATGCGGTAAAACTCAAATGTACCTTTTCCCCGCTCTCTTCTATGTTTCCCGGAACTTCAGCCGAGCAGGCTGCCAATAGTGCGGCGATTGCTGCCGCTGTTATCATCTTATTCATCTTCAGGCTCCTCCAAATTTGTTGTTGTATCTGTCTTACTGTCTTCTTTACGGCAACGGACAGGGCAGGCCGATGCACGGCCGCGGTTCACGTGTGTCTGAATATAGATGCCGCTGCTGAAAGCATACAGGCAAATCGGGTAATTGAGATTGCCTGTAGCCGTCCAGGTGCACACACGGTATCCCCTGAACCTAAGATTGTCAGTATTATGCTCCCATATTCCTCCCGGCGCCCAGTAATTGGTGTTGGTGCCGTCATACTTTACGTTATAGCCCGGCGAAGCGAGAACCGCATTAGTGCCTTTCACAAAGTTCATGAATTTTGCTTCCGTAACCTTGTAACCGGCCGGACAAGGGTCGTAAACCGTTTTAACGCCGTTGGGTTCTGCAAGAGCTTCGGCTTCTGTTTCCCACGTAGTTTTGACCTTGCTTCCCCAGAATGCAAGTTCTTCTCCGGTATTAGTTCCCTGTGCCCCTTTATACCAGCGGTAAGGAACACCGCTGCCCTTGATGCGGACTGTCGGGTTCTTTATGCTCCAGGCGATGTTGCCGTTGTCGTCGGTGGCTGTCGTCGAGGTACAGAAAGAGGAAGTCTGGGCAAAACCTCCGGCATTGAAATCGGCACTTCCGGTTTTCGCTCCGGCAGGCAGCGCAGCCCTGGATATCGCGAACGGGTCCTTGCGCCCCCACTGATAGTGCAGGCCTATGCAGTCAAGATTCTTGGAGACATCACATTTGTCCGTATTTGTTGCGCCCAAGTCCCGGTCCTGCAGGATGCCGCCGTTTATTGCTGTATATGCAAGGTCGGCAGGGGTATCCGTCACCCAGATATGGAAACTCCAGAGTACAGTGCCCGATGCATCCTTGACGGCCACAAGGGCATTACCCTCGGAGGATGCTGCCTTCACGTTGAGGTTTGTGCCTTCTACGCTGCAGGTGGCAAGGACAGATCCTGAAACTGATGCATCTGCCTTCTCGGCCAGTTCCCAGAGTATCTCGGAGTTGAGTCCTTCAGGAACCCAGTAGCTGCCGTCACCGGCCAAGACCCTCCTGTTTTCATAGGTGTAGTCGGAATTGAAAGTATAATAAGGTGCAATGTCAAGCTGGCCGGACTGTCCGGGTTCAAGCATCAGGCAGTTCGCCGAGCCATAATAAGTAGTAAGCTGAAGTACCGGGTATCCTTTGTTGACACCCGCTTCCACAGTAACCTGACGCGCACTCGACATCGAGAACACGCGCCCGTCTTCCATGGTTATTGTAAACTCCAGATTGTTGTAGGTGTTTGCAGGCAGGATGAACAGGAATGAGGTGGAAGCATTCACGGTGGCGGGATTCCTTGTTATTGACTGTCCTCCCGCAGTATGGGAGACGACCGTAGCGGAATATGATTCTGCACCCGTCGGGCAGAGGACGATATTGCCTTCTGCATCGACCAGACCGGTTCCGCTGATTGCCTTGTCCGTGACAAGCCGTACCGAATGCACCCTGGCACCGAATCCCTGATAATCATTCAACTTCAATGATATGCTTCCGCACAGATTTGTAAAGACAAGATTCGTCTCGCCCGCTTCTGCAATTGAATAGAGCAGTGCCTTTGTTATATTTTCAGCATTGTTTGCCACCGAAGTATGGACGACCTGATTACGAAGGTCGCTGAAATCCACGTTCAGTTTCCCATCGGAAAGAGCAATACCTCTATTGGCGGGATAAAGCGCATATCTTTTTTGCGATACCGGCACCCCTGCCTCATCCGGGGAGAATACAGCAATGGCCGAATTCTCAGAAAGGGCCGTCGTATATGTCCGACCGGAGCTTTCGGTATCGGAGAACAGTTTTATTGCATCAGCATCCTTCCATACGACCGGGTAAACACCATTGTCTTCAGTTCCCAAAGTGGTTCTTGATGATGACGAAATAGCGCATGTAAGATCTTGATAATCAACAAAAGTTTCTTCACTGGAAACAATTTTTCCTTCTTTGGCGCAAGAGGCCGCGCAACATGTTGCAACAAGAAGGAATACGATTCTGTTTTTCATTTCTTTCTGCATTTTAGCGTTACCATACAAGAGAGTCTGAGCCCTCATCCTGCCAAGTTGCTCCGGTCTTGGAACCGTCTCCTGATGTTTTTCCTTCCAGCGAGCTTTGGCAAAGAACGCAGGATAACGGCATTGCAGAAACTCTGCAATCCGGCGACAAGTATTTTTCTACGTGATTCATAATGATTGTTTTATGCAGCAAAAATAGAAAAGCGGCCGCCAAAGCCGGCAACCGCACTCGTCATTCTCTTGCACTATCTCGTCTTTATAATTACGAAGCGGCGGTCATACCTTAAGACGGCACCTGGCAAGAGGTGTTCATAATGTCGGCGCATAGACACATTTTTTCTATCTTTGCAGAGTATTATGCACAAGATTTACTTCGAAAAACGCTGTATTATAATATGCGAGCCTGATGACCAGGCGCTTGCAGACCCCAATGCCATGGAGTTTCACGTAGGAGAGAAGATAGACATCCGCACGCTGGTGCTGATGTTCGAAGCGTCGCAGGAACTCTCCCGCATCTATATCCCCTGTGAAAACACCGACAAGATGTACCGCAGGCTCTGCGCCGAATTCCGCGAGGTGAATGCCGCAGGAGGGCTCGTAAGCAACCGTCGCGGCGACTATCTGCTGATTCGCAGAGGAGAGATGTGGGACCTCCCCAAAGGGCATCAGGAAGCAGGAGAAGACATACGGGTAACCGCCATACGCGAAGTGCAGGAAGAAACCGGAGTGGACAAACTGGAACTGCGCGACCTCATCTGCATCACCGACCACTGTTACCTGCGGGGCGGCGTCTGGCACCTCAAGCACACCTGGTGGTTCGACATGCTCTACACCGACCCGGTGAACCTCACCCCCCAGCGGGAAGAAGACATAACCAAGGCGGCATGGGTGGCAAAGTCGAGCCTCCCCCCTTATCTCACTGAAACTTTCCCCAGCATTCAGGAGGTTTTCCGCGAAGCGAGGGTATAGAGTGAAACTTTTTGACGTGACTGTCCGTATAACATTTTGTTATACCCGTTACGGAAATATGAAACTTTCTCAATTCAATTTCGATCTTCCCCAGGAAAGGATAGCCAAGGAGCCCACCCGCTGGAGGGATGAATGCCGCCTGATGGTCCTGCACAAGGACAGCGGCGAGATAGAACACCGCCAGTTCAAGGATATCATAGACTATTTCGGAAAAGACGACCTCTTCGTCCTTAACGACACCAAGGTTTTCCCGGCCAAACTCTATGGCAAAAAGGAGAAGACCGGAGCCGAAATCATGGTTTTCCTGCTGCGCGAGCTAAGCCGCGAGCAGAAACTCTGGGACGTGATAGTGGAGCCCGCCCGCAAAATCCGCATAGGCAACAAACTCTATTTCGGAGAAGACGAGAGCATGGTGGCGGAAGTCATCGACAACACCACTTCCCGCGGCCGCACCCTGCGTTTCCTGTACGACGGACCCTACGAGGAATTCAAGCAGGCCCTATTTGCGCTCGGAAAGACTCCCGTACCGGAATGGGTGAAGGCAGAACCCGATCCCGAGGATGTGGAGAACTTCCAGACCATCTTCGCCGACAAGGAAGGTGCCGTGAGCGCTCCCGCAGCAGGGCTGCATTTTTCGAGGGAGCTCTTCAACAGAATGATCCTAAAGGACATAGACCGCACTTTCATTACTGTCCATATGGGGATAGGGCACTTCCGCCAGGTGGACGTGGAGGATCTTTCCAAGCACCGCATGGACGGCGAGAGGATGATCATCACCCCGGAAAGCGCAGACCGAATCAATCTTGCCAAACACACCGGCCACAAGGTTCTCGCGGTGGGCGTTACCGTGCTCCGTGCGCTTGAGACCTACACCACCACCAACCACGAAGTGAAGCCCAGCGACATGTGGACCAACAAGTTCATCTTCCCGCCCTACACCTTCGGCATCGCCGACGCTTTCGTGAGCAATTTCCACCTCCCCGAAAGCACCATGCTCATGTGCGAGGCCGCGTTCGGCGGATACAAGAACGTGATGAACGCCTACGAAGTCGCCCTCCAGGAAGGATACCGTTTCGGGCCTTACGGGGACGCCCTTCTGATAATCTGATTTTTAAGATTCATAAGAAACAGAAAAACCTGCAGTGCGTTTCTTTCGAACTGCGGGTTTTTTGTTTTCCGGCCTCTATCTTCGGGCCATGGAAAACAACGAAACTGTATGCGCATGCGCGCTCGGGAAAGTATTCGGATACGAACCCCGCATAGCCCTTTCCCTAGTGGAGAACCTTGGCTCGGCATCCGCCGTGTTTGCCCTGCCGCAGAAAGAAAGGGACGCCCTCCTTGCCCCCTACAGCAAATACTCCGGGAAACTCACGGATGCCCTTCTCGAAAGCACTGCGGCCGAGCTGGCGGACCTTGAAGGCAGGGGCTGCCGCTATCTTCCCCTCTCCCATCCCTGCTTTCCCGAAGCGCTCCGGGAATGCGAAGACCCTCCTGCGGGGCTCTACTACAGGAGCTCTTCGCCTCCGGAAGAAATCTTCCGTCCCAGGCCCGCAATCGCCATCGTGGGCACCAGGGACATGTCTGCATACGGAAAGGAATGGTGCACGAGGATAGTTTCCGCCCTGAGCCAGGCTCCCGAGAAACCGGTAATCGTAAGCGGCCTTGCGTACGGCATAGACATAACCGCCCACATGGCCGCCCTGGGATGCGGACTGTCAACCCTTGCGGTGCTTCCCAACGGAATCGAAACGGTGTACCCGGGAGCGCACAGGGTGGCGGCAGGCAAGATTGCAGGTTCCCCCGGAAGTGCGCTCCTGACGGACTATCCTCCCGGAACGGGTCCGGTAGCTTTCACCTTCCTGAGGCGGAACCGCATAATCGCAGCGCTGTGCAGGGCAACCATTCTCATAGAAAGCAAAAAACACGGAGGAGGACTCATAACCGCAAGGCTGGCAGCCGGTTACGGGCGCGATGTATTCGTTCTGCCGGGCCGCATAGACGACCTGCGTTCCGAAGGCTGCAACATTCTCCTCAAAGAAAAAACGGCAGAACCGATAGTGAGCCTTTCCCTGCTTGGAGAGCAGCTCGGGCTCGGAAAATACTGCCTCAGAAGCAGGCGGTCATTCTTGTCGAGGGCAGAGGATACGTACCGGGACGCTCCCGAGGTCCGCCGCAGGGCCATTCTCAAAGTGGCGGAGGCAATCGGACACCAAAGGGGCATTACGCCGCAGCGGCTGTGCCTGGAGACCGGTCTTGCGTATGGGGAGCTTACCGCCATCGTGATGATGCTCGAAAGCGACGGGCTCATAAGCACCGACCTTATGGGAAGATGTTCCGTTAATGTGAAAAATGATTAAATTTGTGGGATATGTTCATCGACACGCACACCCATATTACCGACGAAGCTTTCCGGGGCGAAGAAGAGGCCGTTATCGGCAGGGCCCTGCAAGCCGGCGTGGGGAAGATGATCCTTGCCGACATCTGCAGTGCCGAAAGGCCTCCCGTATTCGGACTCTGCCGCAAGCATCCCGGGGTGGTCTATCCGATGGTAGGGCTGCATCCCGAAAACGTAAGTGAGAACTGGCAGGAGGAACTCTCGGAGCTTGAGCGCTGGCTGCCTGAGCATCCCGTAGCCGTGGGAGAGATCGGTCTCGACTACCACTGGGACGTCACATTCAAAGCTCAGCAGAAAGAGGCGCTGCGCATCCAGTTCGAGCTTGCCTCCAGGCTGAATCTGCCGGTGAACATCCATCTTCGCGACGCCACCGAGGATTTCGTGGCGATAGCGAAGGACTGCGCACATCTGGGCCTCAGAGGAAACCTGCACGCCTGCAGCGGAAGCTTCGAGACATGGCTGCAGCTCTGCCGGTATGGCGAATGGAGCATAGGCGTGGGCGGAGTGGTGACGTTCAAGAACGCCCACCAGCTCCCCGAAGTGGTGATGAAAGTCCCCCTTGAGAAGATTCTGCTCGAGACCGACGCCCCATACATGGCTCCGGTGCCGCTGCGAGGCAAGCGCAATGAGCCCTCGAACATACCCCTCATCGCCGCCAAGATAGCCGAAATAAAAGGCATCCCGCTCCAGGAAGTGGAAGAAACGACAACCCGCAACGCAATACAGCTTTTCCAGTTATGAGAAACCCATTCGACAAGTCCAGCGTCCTGCTCATCTACACGGGCGGAACCATAGGAATGAAGGAAGACCCGAAGACCCAGGCCCTCAGCCCCTTCGATTTCAGCCAGATTCTGCAGGAGGTCCCCGAACTGAGGAAATTCTCTTCAAGGGTTGACTCCTACACCTTCGATCCGCTCATCGACTCCTCCGACGTTGAGCCTTCGATGTGGGTGCAGCTTGCCCGGCTCATAAGGGACCGCTACGACGATTACTCCGGTTTCATCGTGCTCCACGGTACGGACACGATGGCCTACAGCGCCGCAGCCCTGAGCTTCATGCTCGACCATCTCCGCAAACCGGTGATCTTCACCGGAAGCCAGCTGCCGATAGGGTCGCTCCGCACCGACGGCCGCGAAAACCTTATCTCCGCCGTGGAGATAGCCACAGCCAGGGACCTCAGGGGGAATGCCCTCGTGCCGGAGGTATGCATCTATTTCAATTCCCAGCTGCTCCGCGGAAACAGGGCCTGCAAGGTGAATTCCAGCAGCTTCGACGCCTTCCGTTCGCCCAACTGGCCTACGCTCGCCGAAGCCGGCATCAGCATCCGTTACCACGAGCACGCCATCCATTATCCTGCAGTTCTCGAAAGGGGGCTTGCAATAAAGACCGCCCTGGACACCCGCGTGGCCATACTCAAGATTCACCCCGGAATCACTGCCCAGGTGGCCCGTAACGTGCTTCTGGGAGAAGGTATCAGGGCCGTCATACTGGAGACGTACGGTTCCGGAAACGCAATCAGCAAGCCGTGGTTTACGGACATCGTAAAGGAGGCTTCCGGTTCCGGCAAAATCCTCCTGAACATTACCCAGTGCCTGGCGGGCGAAGTGAACATGGACCTCTATTCCACCGGAAAGGCCCTCGCGGAGTCGGGAGTCATAAGCGGAGGCGACATGACGACGGAGGGCGCTTTGGGCAAATTGTTCGTACTTATGGGCGAATACGCTGACAATGAAAAAGTTAAAACATTATTGAGGAAGAACCTGAAAGGCGAAATGACAAAATAGCGCTTGTCTTTCGGATTTTTTTTCATAAATTGCAACGATTTCATGTAAACTGAAACAAACTAAAGACAATTTAATCAATAAACACCAAAGAAACAGTTATGAAAAAGTTTTTCATGATTCTGGCGACCACGGCCCTTCTGGCCTTCTCTGCCAACATTGCATTCGCACAGGACGAGGCGGCGGCTCCTGCTGAGGCAGCCACCGAACAAGTGGCCGAAGCAACCCCGCTCGCCGAGGAAGCTCCCGAAGAGGTTCCCCTCACCCAGGCCATCAAGACCAAGTTCATCGAAGGCGGTGCCGGCTTCATGTCCCTCATCGTCCTCTGCCTCATCATCGGTCTTGCATTCGCAATCGAGAGAATTCTCTATCTCTCCTTCTCCAAGACCAATACCGACGCCCTTCTGGCAAAGGTTGAGGCCGCGCTCGCAGAAGGCGGAATCGAAAAGGCTAAAGAGGTATGCCGCAACACCCGCGGCCCCGTGGCAAGCATCTTCTATCAGGGTCTGCTCCATTACGACCAGGGCATCGACGTCGTAGAAAAGAACATCGTTTCCTACGGCTCCGTGCAGGCCAGCCTCATGGAAAACGGTCTCAGCTGGATCGCCCTCTTCATCGCCATCGCACCATCCCTCGGATTCCTCGGAACCGTTATCGGTATGGTTCAGGCATTCGACGATATCCAGAAAGCCGGTGACATCTCTCCGAACGTTGTTGCAGGCGGTATGAAGGTTGCTCTTATCACCACTGTCGCCGGTCTTATCGTGGCTATGATTCTCCAGGTGTTCTACAACTACATCCTTTCCAGGATCGAAGCCCTCACAATCGATATGGAGAACAGCACCATCAACATGGTGGACGTCCTTTCCAAATACGAAGAGAAAAAGAAGTAATTAGGAAGTAATTATGAAGAATTACACTAAGTTATTCACCTGGCTGATGATAGTGCTGGCCGTAATAGGCTTCGCGCTGGTTGTCTGGGGCTTCGCAGGAGGCTGGGAGACAAAGGGCGCGCTCGCATCGGATGCACTCCTCAACTTCGCCTACATAATGGTGGGACTCGCAGTTCTCGCCATCATTTTCGGCGTGGTCATAGGCGGCATCAACGATCCGAAGAGCCTGCTGCGTCTGGGCATCTCCCTCGTGGCAATCGCAGCCGTTTGCTTCGTGGTGTATCTCATTGCACCCGGCACGCCGGCACAGGGCCTGCTTTCCGAGCAGCCCGGCACAGGCACGCTCAAACTCACCGATACAGTACTCTACCTTGCATACCTTCTCGCCATACTCGCGGTAGTCGCTATCGTGGTCGGCGAGGTCCGCATGGCCATCACCAACAGAAAAGGCTGATAATCTATGGCAAGAAAATCCATACCAGGACTCAACACATCGTCCACTGCAGACATAGCGTTCCTGCTTCTGTGCTACTTCCTCATGACTACCACCATGGGGTCACAGACGGGACTCAGCCGTCGTCTGCCTCCTATGCCCGATGAAAAGCAGAAGGCACAGGATCAGAAGGTCAATCGCCGCAACATTATCGTTGTGAAGATCAATGCGCAGGACCGTCTGTTGGCCGGTACAGAACCTATGGATGTCAGTCAGCTCAAAGACAAAATCAAGATATTCCTTACCAATCCCACCAACGACCCGAGCCTTCCCGAAAAGGTTCAGACGGAGATAGAAGGTCTTGGCACGCGCGAAGTTTCCAAGGGCGTCATTTCCCTGCAGAACGACCGCGGTACGAGCTATCAGGCCTACATCGCTGTTCAGAACGAGCTTGTGAAGGCCGTCAACGAGCTTCGTGACGAGGCATCCATGGCGGAATTCGGCAAAGTGTTCATCGCCCTTAACGAAGACCAGCAGAGCATCATCAAGAAAGTGGTGCCCCAGCAGATTTCCGAGGCGGAACCGAAGGATATCGGCAAAAAGAGATAGGAGGACAGGATATGTCAATGTTCAAAAAAGACGGAAAGAAGGAAGTCCCGGGCATCGGGACCAGTTCCGATATAGTTTTCATGCTTCTGTTCTTCTTCATGGTCACCACGCAGATGCGTGACACCGAAGACAAGGTTATGGTGAAGGTACCTTCCGCATCCGAAGCCGTAAAGCTCGAACGAAAGGACCTTGCCTCCTATATTAACGTGGGAACACCTATCCGCAGTCTTCAGGCCCAGTACGGCACCGAAACCCGCATACAGCT
Source organism: uncultured Bacteroidia bacterium (assembly GCA_902797435.1). Classification (GTDB taxonomy): domain Bacteria; phylum Bacteroidota; class Bacteroidia; order Bacteroidales; family UBA932; genus Cryptobacteroides. Next base: position 11,063 of record CADBSV010000044.1, on the reverse strand, counting down.
CAACGACTCCTTCAAGACCACCAAGGACATACGCGACTTCGTGGCTGCGGAGCGTGAGAGCATGAGCGAGGCGGACCGCGCCTTCATGACCGTGTGCATCAAAGCTGACGAAAACACCCGCATGGGTATCGTTACCGACATCAAACAGGAGCTGCGCCGCTGCTCAGCCCTCAAGATAATGTATTCAGCAAGAAAGGCCGAGTAAATCCCGGCTCCCGCTACAGAGCAGCCCCCTTTATGAGGGCTGCTTTTTAAAATTACAACACAATGGCAGTTCGAAAGAAAGTTGTGGACCTGCTCGCGACGGCACCCGGAGAAAAGGTGCTTGCCAAGGGCTGGGTCCGGACCAAAAGAGGAAACAAGGAAATCGCGTTCATTGCCCTGAACGACGGTTCTACCATAAACAATATCCAGATTGTAGTTGACAAGGCATCCGTCCCGGCAGACCTTCTCGCGAAGGTTACAACAGGAGCCTGCATCGCCGTAGAAGGGGATCTTGTAGAATCTCCCGGAAGCGGCCAGGCCGTGGAAATCCACGCCTGCAGCATAGAGCTGCTCGGAGAATGCGACCCCGTAAGGTATCCCCTCCAGAAAAAGGATACCAGTTTCGAGTATCTGCGTACGGTCGCCCATCTGCGTCCCCGCACGAACACCTTCGGAGCCATCCTGAGGCTCCGCAGCCAGATGGCCTATGCCATACACGAGTATTTCCATTCGAAGGGCTTCGTCTATCTCCACACTCCCCTCATAACAGCCGCCGACGCAGAAGGCGCAGGCAACATGTTCCAGGTGACGACTCTCCCGCTGGAGAATCTCCCGAAAGACAAGAAGGGCGGAATAGACTACAGCCGCGATTTCTTCGGAAGGCGCACTTCGCTCACCGTCAGCGGACAGCTCGAAGGAGAACTGGGAGCTACGGCACTCGGCGAAATCTACACCTTCGGCCCCACTTTCAGGGCGGAAAACTCCAACACCCCGAGGCACCTTGCCGAATTCTGGATGATAGAACCCGAAATGGCGTTCTACGACATAAAGGACAACATGGACCTTGCCGAAGACTTCATCAAGAGCCTTGTGAAGTATGCCCTTCAGAACTGCTACGACGACGTCAAATTCCTAAACGACCGTTATGATCCCGAGCTTCTCGGCCGCCTTCAGGGGGTTATCGATACCGCTTTCGTACGCCTCACCTACTCCGAGGGAATCAAAATTCTCGAAGAAGCAGTGGCGGCTGGGCATCACTTCGAAGAGCCGGTCTCATGGGGAATGGATCTCCAGAGCGAACACGAGCGCTTCCTGGTGGAACAGCACTTCGGAAAGCCGGTCATCCTTACCGACTACCCCAAAGACATCAAAGCCTTCTACATGAAGCAGAACGCCGACGGGAAGACTGTCCGGGCCATGGACGTCCTGTTCCCGAAGATAGGGGAAATCATCGGCGGAAGCGAACGCGAAGCCTCATTTGAAAAGCTTGAAAACCGTATAAATGAACTGGGCATGAGCCACCGCACCCTCGAATGGTATCTGGACACCCGCCGCTTCGGCAGCTGTCCGCACAGCGGTTTCGGGCTCGGTTTTGAGAGGCTCCTGCTCTTCGTCACCGGAATGCAGAACATCCGCGATGTCATTCCCTTCCCAAGAACACCCAAAAACGCAGAATTCTAACCTATGCTCGTAATCGGTATCGCCGGCGGTTCCGGCTCAGGAAAAACCACGGTCGTAAAAGCCATTACCGACCGCCTCAAGGAAAAGGTTGTCGTCATCCCGCAGGACGCCTACTACAAAGACTCCAGCGACCTCACCGACGAGGAGAAGCGCAACCAGAACTTCGACCACCCGAACGCCATCGACTGGCCGCTCCTGTGCAAGCAGCTTTCCCAGCTCAAGGCGGGCAAAACCGTTCAGCAGCCGGTGTATTCCTACATATCCTGCAGCCGCAGCAAGACGGAGACCGTAACCGTGGAACCCGCGGAAGTCATAATCATCGAAGGCATTCTCATCTTCAACTGCAAGGAGCTCCGCGACCAGATGGATATCAAGATATTCGTGGACGCCGACGACGATGACCGCCTGATGCGCGTGATGGCCCGCGACATACGCGAGCGAGGCAAGAACGTGGAGTGGGTTATCGAACGCTACTCACGCACCGTCAAGCCCATGTACCTGCAGTTTATCGAGCCCAGCAAACGCTTTGCCGACATCATAATCCCGCAGGGAGGCCACAACAAGGTTGGCATCAGCGTTATCCTCAATACGGTGGAGAAGGCGCTCCGCGAGAGCAAAAGGGCAGAATCGAAATGAGCCGCCTCCCCAGAGAGGACCGCGCAGGTATCTACATCACCGTAATTGTTCATCTGGTGGTGCTGATAGTGCTGCTCGGAGCCCAGCTGGGGGTACAGATTTCAAAGGAAAACAGTTTCGTGCTCGACTTCAGCAAGGCCGAGCAGATGGAAAAACTGCAGCAGCGGCTGGAGTTCGAAAAGAGCGTGAACGAAAGGCTGAACGAGCTGCTCTCCTCGGGAGGGAACGACTATGTGCATAATGTAGTAGTGGACCGGTCCTCGCTCAAGGACGACCGCAACTCAGCTGAAGACGCCCGCAAGCTCTATGAGGACGCGGCGCGTCTTCAGCAGGAACTCGACCGGGGCTTCGAAGCACCCAAAACTGAAGAAGATTTTGCAAGCGTATCCCGGAAGTCCGGGGAAACTTCAAAAAAAGAATCTGAGAAGGCTTTCAGCGGACCTTCGGTGCTGTCCTACGAACTCGAAGGCCGCAAGGCTTCAAGGCTGCCGATTCCGGCCTACCGCTGCATGGGAGCAGGAGAAGTAAGGGTTGACATCGGGGTGGATCCGCAGGGCAATGTGGTAACTGCCCGAGTGGACGAGGGAGCCTCTTCCCCGGACGGATGCCTGAGGTCCTTTGCCATCAGGGCCGCCAGACTGTCCAAGTTCTCCGCCAGTTCGGCCGCACCCGCCCGACAGGGAGGCTACATAGTTTACAAATTCATAGCGCAATGAAAGTTAAGATAGTGAACAAGAGCCGGTTTGATTCTCCGGCATATGCAACCCCGGACTCCGCCGGAATGGACCTGCATGCCAATATCGACGAACCCATAGTGCTCGGCAGTCTGGAGCGTACCCTCGTTCCGACGGGTATTTTCATCGAACTGCCCTCCGGCTTTGAAGCCCAGATTCGTCCTCGCAGCGGACTGGCCACCAAACACGGCATAACCGTGGCCAACTCCCCCGGCACCGTTGACGCCGACTATCGCGGTGAGGTGAAGGTGTCGCTCGTAAACATTTCCCGGGAGCCGTTCGCGATAGAGCCCGGTGAAAGAATTGCGCAGATGGTTGTAGCCCGCCACGAGCGCGTAGAGTGGGAAGAGGTATCCGAGCTGTCCGAGACCGTCCGCGGTGAAGGAGGCTGGGGCTCCACAGGGAAGAAATAAAGACTACAAGATTGGAGGAATTTTGTCAGGTTTAATATGAGGCTTTTAATGCATTTTCCCTTTCAAACACCTCATCCAACTCCTCCTGCACCTTCCTGGAGTTCATCCTGCTGGCTTGCCCGGACAGCTGCACTCCTCCGGCAGGGCACTCTGTTAGGCCTTGGATGTTGGTGGCGAGGGACATGAAGTTGCAAACGTCGTAGGAGCGCGCAGTGGTGCCCTTGGGGTGGAAGTACCTGCAGTGGCGGCAGAGATTGGATTTCATGGCGCTATCGTCATTTATTAAGCTCTTCGATTTGCCTCCAGTAGAAGAAAGCTTCCAGGCTTATCTTCTTGATGCGATTCAGCTTATTGAGGGCCAGACCCTCGATGGTATGGGAGATAAGGTTAGCATCCATATCGGGACTGTAGTGGGCGACGGTATTGACATTGTGCCGGATGAGCCGGGTGAGGTATGCTACTTTGGCGGCATCACGTACGGCTTTCTCCATGGAATAGCTCTCGGTAATGATGAAGCCGTCCACGCGGTGCGAACCTTCGGTCAGCCACTGATACTCCTTTGGAGACACACTTCCGTGCAGGCAGATATTGAGTGCCGTAGAGTAGGCATCGTCCAGCACATCTTCCGGCGTAAGATGGTCCAAACCCCGGTAACCCAGTTCAATAGGAACGATGCTCCGGAAGGTCTTGTGGACAACGGACAGGTCATCCACGCGGTCCAGAATGGAACTGACGTCGAACAGTTGCTTCATGATCTCCATAGAGAAAGGCTTTTCACCCTTGAAGAACGGAATGCCCGTGGTGTGTGGGGCGAACGCCGTGAGTTTGTCGCCCAGCATATCCTCAAGGCTGGGGCACTGGACCAGAACCGGATCCCCCTCGGTCTTTAGCAGCGGGCCGGCGATGGGAATGTCCACAACCTTGTTGTAGCCTACGTTCTCATACAGGACGTCCAGAAGGATGGTGTCGTTGGGATGCCCGACAGGATAGGAGACTTCGTATTTGTACTCGGCGTGGGACTTGGGGACTCCCGTACGCGAAATATGTTCCACCTCTTTGGCTCCCGTGAAACCGTATGCCTCGGCGTTCTTGCCCAGATATTCCTTGATGTCCAGACCGGGCGGGCAGACGATGTCCACGTCTATGGAGAGTCGTCGGGAACTGCCCAGGTGGAGCATCAGGGCCGTGCCGCCCTTGAAGATGAATGGGCAGCCGGAGAGTTTCAGGGATTCCAGCAGGGAGAAGGCACGGATGGATTTCTCAAGGAGTGCTACGTCCTTGATGTTGGGATATTGGGTGCGTAAGGATTCAATCCACGCTTTGGTGCGGCTTTCGGGGCTAATCATTGTTCTTGAAGTCTATATTGCCCAGTATGGTCTGAATTCTTTTGCTGCATCTGCGGCGGCGGGCGTAACGATGGAGTTTGGGCAGGGAGATGCGGCAGTCCCGGAGGGCTTTCTGGTAGATGGTGAATACTTCGGAGCCTTGTAGATAGTCGAATTCCGGATTCACAGCGATGTCCACAAGGACTTTCTCGGCGGCGGGGACCACGATTCCCTCGAGGGTCTCCAGCGGGGATTCAGAGAAAAGAGGGTTCACGACGATGCAGTCCCGTCTGGAGCCGTATTTGTAATAATCTTCCTTGCTGGGACTGAGGAGGACGGCAGTGTCCGGATGCATTTCACGGATGGCGTCGAAGAAGGTCTGCAGCAGGAAGCGCTCCACATCGACAATGGTCATCTTGACGTTGGGAACGTGCAGCATATATGGTACGATACTGGCGGCGTCCCAGACGCAGAAGTCGGCAAGAGGATAACGTTGTTTCAGGTTGCGGGCCAGGTCGGCCGTTTCAGGCTGCGGGAGTATTACCCATTTGTATTTTCCATCTTGGGGCAAATCGTATTCTCCCCATCCTGTCTTAACCAGGCGGCCGGTGGCCACAAGACGGCCCAGGATGGTCGTCAGGCTGGCGTCGTTGATGTCACTGCCACTGCGCAGATATTCCGCAAGCTCTTTCTTTTTGAAAGGGCCGCGGTGAATCGTTGCGTAGCTTATTATACTCTCACTTACCTGCATGGTGGTATTGATTTGATGCAAAAGTAAAACATATTCGGCACAAAATCAAGAATCGAGCCGAAAAAGTTTTACATTGCCACATGTTTGTCAATTATGCCGATGATATGGATGCGGATTATTCGTAAATTTCCAGTTACCCTTGTGCTCCAGAAACCGGACGTCTGCCCCTACTGCGGCGGCAAGCTGGAGGACTTCGGCTGCGGCGGTCCCGGCTATCCCGAATGGCGCTGCGTTGGCTGCGGCTCGGACTTCAGGAAAGAATAGATATAAGGCACTCCACCGTTTGAGGTCCATAGGGCCTCTTTTTTTGAATTTTCCTGGCTCGTTCATCATTAATTGACGAGATTTGTCAAAAAGACAGGGTATCTTTGGCGGGATTATAAAAAGTCTTCATTATGACACCAGATGAAAACTACGAAAGGACCGTCGAGTGTACCTACAAGGGACGGAGGTATTTGGTAAGGGATAATGGGGCCATCTTGCGTATTCCAAAAGAGAGTCAGAAACCGGGCAAATGGGATAATGTCTGGACTTTAGGAGAGCCGAATAAATACGACGGATACAGGCTGCTTGCCAGTGCTATTCGAGTGCATCAAGTCGTTTGCACTGCCTTCAACGGACAGCCTCCTTTGCCCAATATGGTCGTTGACCATCGAGATTGCAATAGAAGTAACAACAGACCGGAAAACCTGCGTTGGCTTACCCGTTTGCAAAACGCACTTAATAATGAGGCCACCCGTAAGAAAATAGAATACTATGTAGGGAGCATCGAGGCTTTCCTTAAAGACCCGTCCATTCTTAGAGGGAAAGTGCTATCTACCGATATAAGTTGGATGAGGACGGTGACCAAAGAAGAAGCTGCCGCATGTCTGGCCAATATGCAAGACTGGGCAAAAAAAAGATTCTACAAAAGAACCGTCAGGCAAAGGGATTGGCGAGTGGATCTATTCCAGTCCATCAGTAGGCTATAGCCCCTACAGGCCTGCAGCCAATCCTGGTTCAAGGGAATTGCCTTTTCCCTTCAAAGAGATAAAGGAGTACCACGAAAAGCAAACACAAACTCCTCTGATGGAATGGAGAGTGGTCGGCCATGGAGAAGAGTGTTTGTTCCCAAAGTTGCCTTTAGAATCGCTCTCGGAGTCCAATAATGTACTCCAGCAATACATGGATGCTTTGACTCCCGGGGTAGACTTCATGCTAAGCAGGTATTACAAGGCGACTGTATCCAAAGTGGTTTTCTTCGAAAAGGAGAATCGATTCCGGGTTTTATGTGAGCGAGTTGTTAAGGATAAGGAGATAAAGCGTACGAAGTACTACATTTTTGAAGTATGGAATGAAGACGGGAAGATGTATCACAGAAAAATTGGTGCGTACAGTAAGAAAAAGAAATACGAGGCGCAGGCAATGGCTGATCTTATGGATCTGTCGGTTACCGGTTGGCTTGGCTCTGAATGCTATTCCTATGTGACTTATCAGGATAGAGGTTTACTGCGAATCAGTAAAAGATACCATTATCTTCCGCCCTCATTAGCTCATTGATTTGCTTGATAATAGCGGCTTTTATTTGTTGCTACAAATAACTATCTTTGTAAGATTACATTATGTGTGCTATCATTAATAGAATAATATAATTCAACGATGAAAAAAGTAATAATCCTTCTAATCGCTAATCGCCTTTTTGGCAATCTCCGCCTGCTCAACGCTTACGTCTTCGCAGAATAACGCTTCAGTGAAGACTCCTCAGGGGACGAGGTATCTCGATGTCAAGATCATGCAGACACTTGATAAAAACTCTGCGTTAGCTTATGTAAAAGATAAATACGGTAGCTATTTTGGAGACCTCGTTAAGATAATCACAGAGAAGGATATGTATTATGATGATCTTGTTGTACAGGGGTATTTTGTTTTGGTCTCGACTTATACATACATAGCGAAGAGTGAAATACAAAAAACAGTTCCCGTATACATAAAAACTTAATGAGTATCGTGAGATCGAGAAATCTGGCAGGGACATAAAGACGGTCGTGGCATATTTGAATTTGTGAAGGCTTACAAATAAAACCTACGCAGCATGAGTTCTGTTTCTCAAAAGCAAGCAGCAAAACAGTTCGTCCAGGATTGGTCAGGCAAGGGCTACGAGAAAGGCGAGACTTCTCGCTTCTGGATAGCACTCCTGCAGAATGTCTATGGCATCCAGGACGCCACCAAATTCATGGAATTCGAGCTTCCGGTCAAGACCATCTTGAAGGAAAAGGGCTCTGATTTCATCGATGGATATATTGCTTCCACGAAGGTGCTCATCGAGCAGAAAGGCTCCCATGTGGACCTTAATGCCAAATACCGCCAGTCGGATGGCTCCGAACTGACGCCGTATCAGCAGGCAGCTCAAGCGATTCTCGATGCCCGCGCCCTTTATCCGGATAGCAGCCTCGCAGACCTCTACGACAGCCTAACAATGCCCCCCGAGCTCCGCAAGGCCCACCACGCCAACGACGCCGCCGTCCTGGAGGCCTACGGCTTCCCCAAAGACGCCCCCGAGTCCGACATCGTCGCCCGCCTCTTCAATATGTACCAGGAACTGACAAATAACAAATAGTATTATAACGATGGAAGAATACATTGAAACCGAAATTATCGAAGAGGAATCAGGTGATATCGATCTCTCTTCAGGGAAACGCATAATCCGCACTAAGTCTTCAGACCCAACAATCGAAGTGCTACTAGCCAGGTTCCAGCGTGGCAGACTGAATATACAGCCAAGTTATCAGCGCCAGTATGTTTGGGATGCAAAGAAAGCCAGCTTACTGATCGAGTCTGTTCTCCTAGATATTCCCATTCCTATTATATACCTTGCCCAAAACGAAGACGGTGTTGAGAATGTTATAGATGGTCAGCAGCGTTTAACCTCATTGTTCAGCTTCATAGAGGGCAAGTTCCCTGATGGTCGTATCTTCAAGTTGACTGGTTTGAATGTTTTCGGCGAATTGAAGGGAAAGACATATAAAGACCTTGATGATGCCAAACAAGAAAAGATTCGTGACTATGCGCTACGAGTTATATCTTTCACAAACGAATCAGATCCGGATCTTCAGTACGAAATCTTCCAGCGGCTTAATACAGGTTCCGTTGCACTAAACGATCAAGAACTCCGTAATTGTATTTATCGTGGTAAGTTTAACGACCTCCTCAAAGAACTGGCTGACAATGAGGATTTCCGTTTTATTACTGGCATATTAAAACCACATTCCCGCATGAAGGATGTGGAGATGGTTCTGCGTTTTATTGCATTTAGGGAGAACTCTTATATGAACTATCAAAATCCGATTAAGAAGTTCCTCAATGATACTATGAGGAAATTCCGAAATTTGGATGACGTAGATGCCAAGAAGATTAGAGAATATTTCAAAAGAGCATGCTATAATACGCGGAGTCTGTTAGGTGATAAAGCATTCCGTCGTTTCTCTGCCGGAGAGGCTGGTCATCAAGACGGCCAATGGGAAAAGCCGCTTAATATTTCACTTTATGATATTGTTATGGATTCAATGTCCAGAATCGACACTAATGTGTTAATGAGACATCTGGACGCAATCCGGGAAGCATACATAAGTGTCATTAGTACGGACGAGGCTATGATTTCGGCTATTACTAAAGGTACGTCCGATAAGCCTGTCGTTACAGCAAGGTTTACCATCTGGAACACTATCCTCAATGGTATCATAGCCGATGATAAAGTCGATGAACGTTGTTTCTCACGTAGTTTAAAACAGAAACTATACGACAACGACCCAACATGTGCCATTTGTGGTCAATACATTGCTGATATTGATGATAGCGCAGTAGATCACATCGAACAATATTGGAAAGGAGGAAAGACGATACCAGATAACGCTAGGCTCACTCATCGCTATTGTAATTGTGCTCGACCTAAAGATGATGTTGTATAACTGATGGCCAAAGACGTTAAATATCCTTTCGCATTCGATGAGAACAATCAACTCGTTTTCGTCGAAGATATCGAACGAGAGAAACGTCATGATCACACCTATCATTGCCCTTGCTGTGGACATCCAATGCTCCCAAGGCTGGGGGATAGTAATGCAAAACATTTCTATCATAGTGATAATCATAAGTGTAGCGTTGAATCATACATACATGCCGCGGCTAAAAGGATAATAGCGAGGAAGTTCAATGAAAACGATTCTTTCTACATCGGGCTAAACTCTGACAGGCCATGCAAGGACAAGGATCATTGTCCGGAAGAGGACACGTGGAATTGTTCCGTATCATCTGTGTTCGCCCGCTATGACTTGAAACGGCACTACGACTTACCTCCTGAAATTGAAGTTGATATCGTTGAGCCAGATGGAGAAACTCATTATCGTCCTGATGTTCTTTTGAGAAGCAGTAATCCAAAAAGGAGAGATATTTTCATTGAGATAAATTACAAGCATAGGTCTGACTCGCGCAAGCTTGAATCCGGTCATCAGATTATTGAGATAAAGGTTCGGGAAATGGCCGACCTCCTACGTTTGGCCGAGATGGAGTCAATTGACGAGAGCAAAGATATCAGGTTTATAGGATTTAAACCTTTGGGCGTTACGCCATCTCAAATAATGAAAGAGCAAAAAGAAGATCATGAGTTAAATGATCACCCTTATCGTTATTACGACTATCCTCCTTGCATTAGACGCATAATAAGGAATCGAAAGGGGCAATAATAATTTGAGACGAATGGAAGTAATATACATTATTCTCTTAGAGCTCCTTGTCCTGTTCTTTGTGGGCAAGTGGAAACAATCCCCAAAGCAAAAAGGGATTGTTGGTGAGAATGCCATTTTTGACGTTTTTTCGATGAAAACGACTTTTGCAAAACTCTGAGGATATAGACTCTTTTCAATGGCTAGTCAAACGCGGTTTTAAGGGAATTCAAGCTTTGGATGCTAAAATCTCCGCAATGCCCGCTAAAACGCTTTCTATTGGCATTTATAGCGGCGTCTGGGCATAAGAAAAGGGCGCAATCAAAGTTACGCCCAAGCAAATCACGGTATAATCAAAGCTGCGGCCTTCCAGAGGGTCCGAAAATCAAAGCAAAATCCAAGTAAATGTACATTTCGTTTTTCGGGCCCAAATTCTCTCGGCTCTCATAACTCACTGAAAACAAGCGAGTAACGGCATGTCTCTACTATATCATACTTGTACATTTCGTTTTACTGCCCATACTAGTGCCAGAAAACAAGCTCGTAATTTCGGTTGGTAAAGCCAACTGAAATTACATGAATGCAAACGAATGAAAGGCGAGGCAAAAAAGCCAAAATTGTTACATTTTTTGTTACACTGAAAACGAAAAATCCCATACAGAGTGTTCTGTAAGGGATTTCAGCGGAGAGATGGGGATTCGAAAATAAAATTCAATCGGCTTTAGAAACCCTTGTTTCAGCGATTTGTATTGCGTGTTTTTTCAAGCAAAGTCAAATATCTTTATCAAAATTTGGGATATTTTTGGGATATTTTTTACCTTTGCGGAGAGAACACAATATGA
>CADBSV010000043.1 GCA_902797435.1 uncultured Bacteroidia bacterium | reverse complement strand
GAGGATGGAAACGGTCGCCTCGCTTATGAAAGAAGCCTGCAGAAAGTATAAAGACGTTTACTACATCACCACAACTAACGCCACGTCTCCGGATCATTATACTTCCGTGGACGGCACTCACCCTGGCGACTACGGCTACACCCTGTGGGCCCGCAGCATCCGCAAGCCGGTGCTTAAGATTCTAAAGAAATACGGTATAAAATAAAACTCCACCATGGCATTCGTACATCTCCACGTCCATACCCAGTACTCCATCCTTGACGGCCTTTCCAATATAGAGATGCTGTTTGGGAGGGCGGAGCAGCTGGGCATGCCCGGACTGGCCATAACCGACCACGGCAACATGTACGGCGTGAAGGAGTTCTATGACACGGCAAAAAAACACCCGGGCGTAAAGCCCATCTTCGGCTGCGAGGTCTATGTGACGAGGCACTACGACCACACCATCAAAGACCCTCAGCACAAGAAATACTATCATCTTATCCTCCTTGCCAAAAACGATACCGGCTATCATAACCTCATAAAGCTGGTGTCACTGGGACATATCGAAGGGTTCTATCACCGGCCGCGCATCGACCACGCGCTGCTCAAGAAGTATCACGAGGGACTTATCTGCTCGAGCGCCTGCATAGCCGGCGAGATTCCCCAGGACCTGCTCGGCATCGACGGCACTCCGGAAGATGCGGACAAGGCGGTGGAATGGTTCAAAGGCATCTTCGGCGAAGATTATTACCTGGAGGTGATGCTTCACAAAAGCGAAGTGCCCGACCTGCCCCCCAGGGCAAAGGCCGAGATGGAATCCCTCTACCAGAGGCAGAAGACATACACCGATGCAATCTTCGACCTGGCCGCGAGACATGGCGTAAAGGTTATCGCTACGAACGACGTCCATTTCGTACGCCGTGAAGACGGCCCCGCACACGACCGCCTTATCTGCCTTACCACCAATGCCAATGTTTCTGACGAAAAACGTCTGCGCTATACCCAGCAGGAGTACCTCAAGAGTGAAGATGAGATGATGGCGCTCTTCCCCACGCATCCGGAAGCCCTGGCCAACACGCTGGAGGTTCTGGACAAGGTGGAGAGGATAGAGATCGACCGCGGTCACGTTCTGCCGCGTTTCGAACTTCCCGAAGACTTCATGGCAGACATCGGCAGCCATCTGCAGAAATACGAATCCATAATTGCTGAAGGCAGGTACGAGGAGCGCCGCGACCATGACGGCAATATCATCGGCAAGACCGAGCGCGGCTCCGAGTTCAACAACTCCGTAGCCTACCTCTGCCACCTTGTTTATCAGGGAGCGGAAAAGCGCTACGGCAGCCCCTTGCGTGCCGATGTGGCCGAAAAGCTCGATTTTGAGCTGAAGACCATCTCGCGCATGGGCTTCCCCGACTACTTCCTCATAGTGCAGGACTTCATCAACTGGGCCAAGACGCACGGGATTTCCGTGGGTCCGGGACGTGGCTCCGCAGCCGGTTCCGTTGTCGCATACTGCCTGAGGATAACCAATCTGGATCCCCTCAAATACGGTCTGCTGTTCGAGCGATTCCTCAATCCGGAGCGAATCAGCATGCCGGATATCGACATTGATTTCGACGATGAAGGCCGCTACAGGGTAATCCAGTATGTCCAGGAACGCTATGGCACCGACCATATCTCCCATGTAATCACTTTCGGCACAATGGCCGCAAAGGGGTCCATCAAGGATGTGGCGCGCATCAGCGGTCTGCCCCTTAGCGAATCGGACCGTCTTACCAAGATGATTCCGGACCGCCCGTTCACGGTAAAGGAAAACGGTGCCGAAGTAGAGAAAAAGCCCACCCTGGCCAACTGCATAGCGTATCTGCCCGAAATTAAAAAAGAATATGAGGAGGGCTCGCCCGAGGTGAAGGAGGTTCTGAATTACGCCCTTAAACTCGAGGGGTGCGTGCGGCAGACGGGTATCCACGCCTGCGCGATGATCATCGGCCGCGGAAATCTTACCGACTATATCCCCATTTCGCTCGGAGTCGACAAGGCTACCGGGCAGGATGTATGGGTTAGCCAGTACGAAGGTTCGCAGATCGAGGATGTGGGCATGCTCAAGATGGACTTCCTCGGGCTCAAGACCCTCAGTATCATCCGTCGCTGCCTCAGTCTTGTCAAGAAGCGCTTCGGCAAGGATATCGACATAGAGACCATCCCCATCGACGACCCCAAGGTGTACGACCTCTATGGCCGCGGCGACACCAAGAGCGTGTTCCAGTTTGAATCCGGGGGAATGAAGGAGTGGCTTATGAAGCTGCACCCTCAGCGCTTCGAGGATCTCATTGCAATGAACGCCCTCTACCGTCCGGGGCCCATGGATTATATTCCTGATTTCGTAATGAGGAAGAACGATCCGTCGCAGATCCGTTACGACCTGCCCGAAATGGCGGACATCCTTCAGGAAACCTACGGTGTGACGGTATATCAGGAGCAGGTGATGCAGATTTCACGCGCCGTTGCAGGATTTTCCCGCGGCAAGGCCGACAAGCTGCGCAAGGCCATGGGCAAGAAGAAGAAAGATGTGCTTGACGGCCTTAAGAGCGACTTCATGAACGGCGCTGCCCAGCGCGGGCACGATGTAAAAATCCTCGAAAAGATATGGTCTGACTGGGAAGCTTTTGCAAAATACGCCTTCAACAAGAGCCATGCGGCCTGCTACGCCTGGGTCAGTTACCAGACAGCCTGGCTGAAGGCCCACTATCCTTCCGAATTCCAGGCTTCCAATCTTACCCAGCAGGCCTCCGACATGAACGAGCTGAAGGAGATAATGGCCGACTGCAAGAAGGCCGGAATCAAAGTGCTCAATCCCGATGTCAACGAGTCCGACCGCGACTTTTCCGTGAACCATAACGGCGACATCCGTTTCGGATTCAGCGGCCTCAAGGGGTTCGGCGGCAATATTACCGAAGCAATCATTTCGGAGCGCGAAGCTAACGGGCTATATTCCGACGTATGGGATTTTTGCGAAAGGCTCTCCGGAACGATCAACCGCAAGGCTCTCGAAACCCTGGTTTATTCCGGAGTATTCGATTCTTTCGGATATCGCCGCTCCCAGTTCTTCACTCCCTGCGCATCGGGCGACCAGTTCATAGACGAATTGCTTCATTACGCCGAGCTTTACAGGAATGACACCGTTTCCAGCGCCTCATCCCTTTTCGGCGACATGGAAGAGATGAAGCCGAAGCGCCCGGACATGCCGCCTGCCGTAGGGGAAGAAGACGTCATGACCATCCTGCAGCACGAAAAAGAGTATGTCGGGATGTATCTGAGCGCTCATCCTCTGGACCGATATGCCTTTGAAATAGAAAACTTTACGACTCATAAGCTGACCGAGCTTCAGGCAGCCATAGACGAAGCTTCCTCAAAGCAGCAGACCTCCCGTGTCACCATAGCCGGAATTGTTACCGACGTAAAGAAAATCACCACCAAAATGGGTAAACCCGGAGCGCGCATCACCCTCGAGGACTACAGCGGCCCATATGAGCTTGCCCTTTTCGGAAAAGACTACGAAACACAGCTTCCCTTCATGGAACTGCATTCACAGCTCTTCATCGAAGGCGAGATAGCGCCGCGTTTCCATCTCAATCGCGACGAGGTTGCAGCCGGTAAAACAGCTCCCTTCGCCTTCAAAATCAAGAAGATAAGTCTGCTTGGAAACGTATCTGAGCAGCTTGTGAAGAGTTTCGCCATAAATCTGGATACGGCTTCCCTTTCCGCCGGCTTCCGCCAAAGCCTCGCCAAGATCCTTAAGGAATATCCGGGGAACACGCGCCTTGCCGTAAATCTTTTCGATGCGGCTACTGGTTACCGCATCGAAATGTCAAGCAAGAAATACAGCATCAGCGTCTGCGAGGGGCTGCTTCTCTCGCTCGAACATCTGGGAGTCAGTTATTCCGTGATGAAATAGAATAAAGCGGCCCCCGGAAAGAAACCGGAGGCCGCTGTGTTTAAGGTATTTTCGGACCTTATTTCTTTGCCGTCTTCTTCTTGAGGGAAGAGATGGTTGCATCGTACATAATCGGGGTGCCGATCATGATGGACGCATAAGTTCCGATAACGACACCAAGGCAGAGGGCCACGGACAGTCCGCGGATGCTTTCGCCGCCGAAGAATGCGATGGCGAGCATCGGGAGCAGGGTGGATACCGAGGTGTTCACCGTACGGGTAAGGGTTGCATTGAGCGCCGCGTTGGTCATCTCCTTGATGTCTCCGTTCGGATGCAGGGTGCGCATTTCACGGATACGGTCGAAGATAACCACGTTATCGTTGATGGCATAACCTATAATGGTAAGGATAGCCGCAATGAAGGTCTGGTCAACATCGAGGTTGAACGGCAGGATTCCGCTGAACAGCGAGAAGAAGCCGATGATGATGATGGCCGTGTGGGCGAGAGACACCACGCCGCCCAGACCCCATGTCCAGCCGCGGAAGCGGAGGGCGATGTAGGCGAAGATGGCGATGAGTGCAAGTATCACTGCGATGATGGCGTCACGCCTGATGTCGGATGCGATGCTGGCTCCCACCTTGTCGGAGGAGATGATACCGTTCGGGTTGTCCAGGGTGCTGGTGAACTCGGCGAGCGTCATGTCTTCGGTGAAGAAGCCCTTGAGGGCATTGTAAAGCATGCCTTCGATTTCGGCATCCACTGCGGAGTCGTCCTCGTTTACCTTATAGGAAGTGGTGATCTTCATCTGGGAGTCGCCGCCGAACTGCTTGACCTCCACTGAAGAGGTGAGTTCGGGATTCTCGGCCACTGCAGCCTCGAAAACATCGTTCACGGCTCCGCGGACATCTTCAGCGGTGACGCTCTGGTCGAAGCGGACTACATAGGTGCGGCCGCCGGTGAAATCGACACCGTAGGTGAAGCCCTTGATTGCAATGCTGCCGATGGCAATCAGAATCAGCGCTCCGGAGATGATATAGGAGTACTTGCGCCCGTGGATGAAGTCGATATGGGTGTTCTTCAGGAAACCGGAGCTCCACTTCATTTCGAAGCTTATGTTCTTGCCCCTGCTTATGCGGGCCTCGAAGATGAGCCTTGTGATGAAGATGGAGGTAAGCACCGAAGTGATGATACCGATGATGAGGGTGGTGGCAAAGCCCTTGACCGGGCCGGAACCGAAGAAGAAGAGGATCAGACCGGTGATGAGGGTGGTCAGCTGACCGTCGATGATGGCGGAGTAGGCATTGCGGTAACCGTCAGCAACTGCCTTGCTGAGGCCCTTTCCTGCCTTGAGCTCTTCCTTGATACGCTCATAGATGATGACGTTGGCGTCCACTGCCATACCCAGGGTGAGCACCAGACCGGCGATACCCGGAAGGGTGAGAACTGCACCGAAGCTGGCGAGGGTTCCGAACAGCAGCACCACATTGGTCAGAAGGGCAAGGTCGGCTGCAAGGCCGGCGCCCTTGTAGAAGAGCACCATGTAGAGCAGCACGAGGATGAAGCCGATGATGAAGGAAATCATACCGTCCTTGATGGACTTTGCACCGAGGGACGGGCCTACCACCTGTTCCTGAACGATGGTGGCGGGGGCGGGAAGCTTACCGCTCTTGAGAACGTTGGTAAGGTCGGTAGCCTCTTCCACTGAGAAGTTTCCGGTGATGGAGGAGGAGCCTCCGCTGATTTCGTTCTGGACGGTAGGATAAGAATAGACAGTGCCGTCGAGTACGATGGCAATCTGCTTGCCGATATTGTCCTTTGTGAGGTGTGCCCAGATGTTGGCGCCTTCGGCGTTCATGGTCATGGACACTCCGGGATAACCGCCGCGGCCGTCGTCATAGGAGACGCGGGCGTCGGTAACTGCGGAACCGTCGAGGGGAGCCTGTCCGTCGCGGCTGTCGGCCTTGATGGCCACAAGCTCGTAGATATTGTCGCTCTGCAGGTAGCTGGCGGGCTTTACGCTCCACATCGGGCGGAACTCAGCCGGGAAGATTTCGCGTACCTGCGGCATGGCCAGATACCTGTTCACAAGAGCGGTATCCTTGATTGCGGCATAGCCGATGCAGGCCGTTCCACGTGCCTGGGAGGGCTGGAGTACGGCAAAGAGGGGGTTGTTCCTGCGATAGGATTCGAAGTTCTCTTCATCGCCTGTCTGGGCTTCGATCTCCTCGGTAACGATGTCTTTCTGCTCTGCTGCTGCGGGAGCGGCCTCGTCGGAGGAGAGAAGGTCTGCGAGAACCTGGTTGGCCTCGGCCAGATAAGGAGCGATTTCGCTGCTTTCGAATGTTGTCCAGAACTCGAGGGATGCTGTTCCCTGGAGCAGTTTACGGACGCGTTCGGGCTCCTTGACACCGGGGAGTTCGACGAGGATGCGGCCGGTGTTGCCGAGTTTCTGGATGCTGGGCTGGGTGACGCCAAAGCGGTCGATACGGTTGCGGAGCACGTTGAACGAGTTGGCAACTGCGCTTTCGGCTTCTTCCTTGATAACAGCAACTACTTCGTCGTCAGTGCTTTCCGGCTTGATGCGGTCGCGCATTTCGTAGGTTCCGAAAACCTGG
The DNA here is from genome assembly GCA_902797435.1 of uncultured Bacteroidia bacterium. Lineage (GTDB taxonomy): Bacteria > Bacteroidota > Bacteroidia > Bacteroidales > UBA932 > Cryptobacteroides. Next base: position 4,248 of record CADBSV010000043.1, on the reverse strand, counting down.
GAAAGCCTCTGCCCGCCGGAAGTCTCCTTCCAGGCCTCTGCGAAGAGGGTGATATAGTCACTCTGGGAATTCACGCTGCGCTGCTTGGCGAGCTCAAGAGCCTTGTTGAATTCGGGGGTAGTGTTGTTTCCGGAAAGGGCCCTGACGAGGTCCTGGAGCTGAACCTGCAGCATGACGTTCATACCGCCCTTGAGGTCCAGACCGAGGTTGATCTCCTTGCTGCGGACATCCTTGTAGGTGTAGCCGAAATAGACCTTTTCGCTCATGAGCGAGTCGGTGAATGACCTTTCGGCTTCCTTCCTTACTGAATCCAGATAATAAGCCTTGTCCACTTCGGGGACGCTGGCGAATGTGGCGCTCTGCTCTGCAATGGCAACCTTGGTTTCTCCGGCTTTCTTTGCCCTGTTACCCTGGATGGAGGATACGAGGGTGAATGAAAGCTGCCAGAGGCAGGCCACAATGAGCAGTATCGCTACGAATCTGATAGCACCTTTGCTTTGCATGATGATATTGGTTTTAGATATAATTCGTAAATAGCTGGCAAAGTTAACATTTTTTCCTCTAAAATAAATTATATGAGGCTTATTTCTTAAATTTGCAGTCCAAATGATGCTTTTTTCCGTCATATTGAGCCTGCTTGCATGGCTTTTACCGCCCTGTCCGGCCGATACGCTGGCGCAGGAACACGCTCCCGTTTTCGCAAGGCCACTCTCCGAAGCGGAAATACTTTGCATAGAGGCCGAAGACCAGAGGGCGTCCTGCGAATTCTCCGCAGCGCTTGAATCTTACCGCAAGGCCCTCGGGCATACTGCCGACTCGCTTCGGCGCGCCTCAATCGACTCTCTTATGACGCTTTGCCGCAACGGAGCTGCGATGTCACAGTTCTGCCACCGCCCGAAAGTGGCGGCAAGGCAGCTTGCCGGTATATCGGAATTCCTTGACTATTATCCTTTTACTGCAGCCCAGAAGAGCAGGATGGCAGGTTCTGCGGTGGACACTCTCATGCTGGTCGATTCCACCCGCATTGCGGCTTTCTTCCCCATCGAAAACGAGGATTACATCTATTTTTCCTCCCGAGAGCTCTTCGGAATGGGCGGCTCCGACCTCTACCGCTGCCGCCGTATCGGAGAGACTCCTTTCGTCAGCGAACCCGAGAACCTGGGGTTCCCGTACTCCTCTCCCGCCGATGATTTCCTCATGCTCCATACAGCCGACGGTAAATTTACGCTTTTCGCGTCCACACGCGGCTGCGAAGCTGACAGCGTATGGGTATATGCTATTGTGCGAGAGGCTGTTCCCGTGCGCGTGAAAGTAGAAGAAGGTGCTCCTCTGCGTGCCCTGTGCGAACTATCCCCGGCATCTGAGGCGCCGTCTTCCCCGGAGGCGAAAAAGGCACTCTCAGCATGGCGGAAAGCGGATAAGGCGAACACCGTCCTTCAGGACAGCCTTTCCAGGCATACCCGCGAACTGGATGCACTCAGGCGCCGCTATGTTTCTGCCTCAGGAGGGGAGAAGCAGCTGCTTGCCTCCGAAATAACCCGTATGGAAACGGCTCTTCCGTCGCTTCGCCGCAAGGCTTCGGCGAGTGCAGCCCGTCTTGACGAGGCCGAAGCGGAATGCCGCCGCCAGGGGGTCGATCCCTCACCGGAAATGCCGGCTCTCACCCTTCCATTCCCACCGAAAGGCGGGCTTACCAGGGCGGAAAAGCAACTTATCAGCTCTTCGGATTCGCTGATGCATGTGCTTACGGTTGCCGTTCCGGCAGAAAACGGAGTGCTTCGCAGCCGGAGCGTCGATTTCACCGATGCCGACCTGAAGAGCCCTGAATTCAAGGCTCTGGCGGCCAAGATGAAGCATACCGTACAGCATCCTTCCCAGGACGGAGTCGGCATCGCGGCCCCGCAGGTCGGGCTCAGCCGCAGGCTCATAGTTGTCTGCCGTCTGGATCTTCCCGGGGAGCCCTTCATCGCCTACGCCAATCCGTATATCGATTCGCTGCGGGGAGAGACCGTCTCTGGACGCGAAGGCTGCCTGTCCATCCCGGGTCTTCGCGGCAATGTGCCAAGAGCCGAATCCGCTACCATCCGCTATAAGGATCCCGCCACGCTTGAAGTGCGCACAGAGACCGTAAGCGGCTATGTGGCCCGCATCTTCCAGCACGAAATCGACCATCTGGAAGGAATCCTGTACACCGACCGCACTTCCGACACCTGGACGGTGAACGAATAATTTGCTATCTTTGCAGCGCGACTGCGGAACCTTTCAGTCCGGAAGGCCTTCCCGTCAAGTGTAACAGGTACCACTTAAAAAACTGCAAATGAAACAAAAAGCGCAATTTTCAGCGACATTCGTCGTCATGGCCGTCCTCTTCACGGTCTGTCTCATTACCAGCAACCTGCTGGCCACAAAGGTTTTCGCAATCGGTTCGGAGGTAACCCTTCCCTGTGCGGTAATCATTTTTCCCGTTTCCTATATCCTTGGCGACTGCCTTACCGAGGTGTATGGCTACCGCAAGGCCCGTATGGTCATCTGGCTGGCCTTCGCCATGAACTTTGCCGTGGTGCTCCTTGGGCAGATTGCCGTATGGCTCCCGGCGGCGTCGTTCTGGCAGGGAGGCGATCACTTCGACTTCGTCTTCGGAATGGCCCCGAGGGTTGCCCTTGCCTCGCTGCTGGCCTTCCTTGTAGGAAGCACACTCAACTCTTTGGTGCTCAGTAAGATGAAGGTGGCTTCCGAGGGCCGCGGATTCGGCTGGAGGGCAGTTCTCAGTTCTCTTGCCGGAGAGATTTGCGATTCCCTGATATTCATGCCTATAGCCTTTATCGGAACCCCTGTGGGGATTCTTCTGAAAATGATGCTCGTCCAGGTTAGCTTCAAGGTGTTGTATGAAATAGTGGCGCTTCCCCTAACCTCGCTGGTGGTCCGCAGGGTAAAGGCCGGTGAAGGCATAGACACCTTCGACCGTGGAATATCTTATAACCCATTTAAAATAAACGATTTAAAATAATATGGAACGTAAAGAAGAAGGACTCAAGGCTCTTGGAGCCAAAACCACCTATTCACAGGATTACGACCCGTCGGTGCTCGAGAGTTTCGAAAACAGGCATCCCGGAAACGACTACTGGGTACGTTTCAACTGCCCCGAGTTCACAAGCCTGTGCCCCATCACCGGCCAGCCGGATTTTGCCGAGATCCGCATCAGCTACATACCGGACAGGAGGATGGTGGAGAGCAAGAGCCTGAAACTCTATCTGTTCAGTTTCCGGGGTCACGGCGCTTTCCATGAAGACTGCGTGAACATAATCATGAAAGATCTCATCCGCCTCATGGACCCCAAGTATATCGAAGTAACAGGCTTCTTTACGCCCCGCGGCGGCATCAGCATCCACCCCTACGCCAACTACGGCCGCCCCGGCACCAAGTTCGAGGACCTCGCGCAGCAGCGCCTCTTCGCAAGGGAATAATCTTGCACGGGCAACGAATATTTGCTAAATTTGTGGTCGCTAAAATTAGAACGCTATGTATCGTGACCACACTTGCGGAGAACTCCGCATTTCAGACGCAGGAAAGAAAGTAACGCTGGCAGGATGGGTTCAGCGCTCGCGCAAACTGGGCGGCATGACCTTCATCGACCTCCGTGACCGCTATGGCATTACCCAGCTCGTCGTCGAGGCAGACGCCCCGGCAGCCCTCACGGAGACGGTAGGCACCCTTGGACGCGAATTCGTCATCCAGGCTACGGGTACCGTGCTCGAACGCAGCAGCAAGAACCCCAAGCTGCCCACCGGCGACATCGAAATAAAACTAGAGGAGGTAAAGGTGCTCAACGAGAGCCTTACTCCTCCCTTTACGATTGAGGACAACACCGACGGCGGAGAAGATATCCGCGCCAAGTACCGCTACCTCGATCTTCGCAGGAACCCCCTGCAGAAGGCTCTGCAGCTGCGGCACCGCATATGCCATGAGGTCCGCAATTACCTTGACGGCCACGATTTCCTCGAGATAGAGACCCCGTTCCTCATCAACTCCACTCCCGAGGGCGCCCGCGACTTCGTGGTGCCTTCCCGCATGAATCCAGGCACTTTCTATGCCCTTCCGCAGAGCCCGCAGACCCTCAAGCAGAGCCTTATGGTGGCCGGAATGGACCGTTATTTCCAGATTGTGAAGTGCTTCCGCGACGAAGACCTCCGCGCCGACCGTCAGCCGGAATTCACCCAGATCGACTGCGAGATGTCCTTCGTGGAGCAG
>CADBSV010000042.1 GCA_902797435.1 uncultured Bacteroidia bacterium | reverse complement strand
TGAGTGCACCGAGCAGAAGGAAAGCGGCGTTCCCGGAATGTCCCGTTACATCACCACCAAGAACAAGAAGAACACTCCCGACCGTCTTGAAAGGAAGAAATACAACCCTTATCTGAAGAAGGTCACTGTTCATCGTGAAATCAAGTAATATAGGAGATTGAACTATGGCAAAGAAAGCAGTTGCAACTTTCGCAGCAAAGGCCGGTGCCAAGAGCATGGTCAAGTGCATCCGCATGGAAAAGTCCCCCAAGACCGGTGCGTACGTTTTTACAGAGCACCTTGTCGAGGCTGAAAAGACCAAGGAGTATTTCTCCAAGAAGTAATCTCCCGATTATTCCGTAAAAGAACCGTTCCTCTCTGGAGCGGTTCTTTTTTTTGTCCTGATTTATTTGCTTTTCTCTTGCTTTGCTCGTAAATTTGTAAACTATAGTTATATGGCGTTCAGTTTTTTTCAGAAGATAAGCCGTGCTATCGCGGGGAAGTCCAGAGTCGATGACGACACCCTGGACAACATAGAAGAGGCTCTCATCGAGAGCGACATGGGCGTTGATACCACCCTCAAGATTATCGACCGGCTCGAAGACCGTGTTGCCCGGGACAAGGTTGTCTCATTCGACGAACTCGTGGGCTATCTTCGTGAAGAAATTGCCTCTTTGCTGGAAACGGAATCCCCGGATTCCCTGCAGCTTCATCCTTCCCGTCCCTTCGTCATTCTGGTAGTAGGGGTGAACGGAGTAGGGAAGACGACCACCATCGGCAAGCTTGCCAAGTATTTCAGAGGAAAAGGACTCAAGGTGATGCTCGGCGCCGCCGATACTTTCAGGGCCGCCGCCGTCGATCAGCTCGACATCTGGGCAGAGCGTGCCGGAGTGGAGATAGTCAAGCAGAAAATGGGCTCCGATCCGGCTTCGGTCGCTTTCGACACGGTAAAGTCGGCAGTGGCAAAAGGTGCCGATGTCGTCCTTATCGATACTGCCGGCCGTCTCCATAACAGGATTGACCTCATGAATGAGCTTGCCAAGATAAGGAATGTCTGCGGCAAGGCGCTCGAAGGCGCTCCCGACGAGGTTATGCTGGTGCTTGATGCATCCACTGGCCAGAATGCTTTCCAGCAGGCCAGGGAATTTGCGCGTGCCACCACCCTTACATCCATTGCCGTTACAAAACTCGACGGCACGGCAAGGGGAGGAGTCGTGGTCGGTCTCACCGACCAGTTTCATATCCCGGTACGGTTTATCGGTACCGGTGAAGGAATCGACGACATCAGGCCCTTCGACCGCGAAGATTTTGTAAAAACCCTTTTCGATCCCGAAGATTTAAAGAAATAACGATATGAAAGTTTCGTACAATTGGCTGAAAGATTTTCTCGAGTGTAACCTGTCGCCTCAGCAGGTAGCGGATATTATGACATCCATCGGCATTGAAGTCGATGCGTTGGAGGAGAGCGAGCAGGTGCCGGGCGGTCTTGCCGGAGTTGTGGTAGCCGAAGTGCTCGAATGCGTGCCGCATCCCGATTCCGATCACCTTCACATTACCAAGGTGGCAGATGGAAGCGGTGAGCAGCCCCTTACCGTCGTTTGCGGAGCACCCAACGTGGCTGCCGGACAGAAAGTGCTTTTCGCCCGCATAGGAGCTGTGCTTCCCGGAGATTTCAAGATAAAGAAGAGCAAGATCCGCGGCGTCGAATCCTACGGCATGATATGCGCAGAGGACGAACTCGGAATCGGCACCAGCCACGACGGAATCATGGTGCTGCCGGCTGACGCTGCGGTAGGCACTCCCGCACGGGAATATCTGCATCTCTCCAGCGAGGCAGTAATAGAATATGAAATCACTGCCAACAGGGTGGATGCGGCTTCCCATCTCGGGGTTGCGCGTGACATCTATGCCTATCTTGTGCTCAACAATATCCCGTGCAAACTAAGATGCCCCGACGTTTCGGCTTTCAAGGAAGGCGCAGGGGAGGGTATCCCTGTTGAGGTCCTCGACAGCGAAGGCGCTCCCAGGTACGCGGGAGTGACGGTGCGCGGCGTGAAGACGGGACCTTCTCCCGAGTGGCTTCAGAAAAAACTCATCTCCATAGGGCAGCATCCCATCAACAATATAGTTGACGTAAGCAATTATATACTCTTCGGTTTTGGACAGCCCCTTCATACCTTTGACGCTGCAAAGATACGCGGCGGAAAGGTTATCGTGCGAAGGGCGGCCGAAGGTGAACCCATACGCACCCTTGACGGAGTGGACCGCAAGCTCTCTTCAAAGGATATGGTAATAGCCGACGCCCAGGGCCCCATGTGCATCGCCGGCGTATTCGGCGGCGAAGACAGCGGTGTTACCGAAGCCACCACAGACGTATTCATCGAGAGCGCATACTTCGACCCCGCAAGCATTCGCCGTACTGCAAAAAGCCAGGGGCTTCAGACCGACGCTTCGTTCAGGTACGAGCGCGGGTGCGATCCGGGAATCAATCTGTACGCCCTCAAACTCGCCGCACTTCTTATCCAGGAGGTTGCCGGAGGGCAGGTGGAAGGCGGCATCAAGGAGGTTTATCCCGAGAAGATAGAACGCAAGCGCATAGAGCTTGATTACGGCTGGATCGACCGCTTCGTGGGCCAGAAGATAGGGGCGGACAAGATACGCACCATCCTTTCTGCGCTGCAGTACAATTTTGTCAGCGAGAACGAGTGCGGTGCGACGGTGGAGGCTCCCACATACATGGTTGACGTTTATCGTCCGGCAGACGTGGTCGAGGAGATTCTGCGCATCTACGGTTATGACAACATTGCGATTCCGCACCATATGAAGATGAGCGTGAGCGCCACTCCTTCTCCGCAGCCCGAGGCTGTCCGCAACCAGATATCCAATTTCCTTGCGGCCAACGGTTTCACGGAGATAATGAACAATTCCCTTACCAAGGGAAGCTATTACGAAGGTCTGGTTACTTTCCCGGCGGAAAGGAGCGTGCATATCGTGAATCCGCTCAGCTCCGACCTTAACGTGATGCGCCAGTCGCTGATTCCCGGAGGCCTTGAGGTAGTTGCATACAATGTCAACAGGCAGCTTTACCGCGTGAAGACGTTCGAATACGGTTCGGTGTACCAGCGCCTTCAGGAAAAGAGCGGAGAAACGCTCGAAGGATATGAGGAGCATCCCTGTTTCACCCTGATGCTCAGCGGCGAAGGGGACAAGAACTGGACAGGACCTTCCCGCAAGGGCGATTTCTTCCAGCTCAAGGGAACTCTCGAACTGCTTCTCAGACGCTATGGGGCCGACCTTTACCAGCTTTGGGAAGATGCCGCTCCGCAGGACCTTTTCTCTGAGGGAAGCGTGTATTATCTGCCCGGACAGCCGCGCAGACAGCTGGCAGTCATAGGCACAGTTCAGCCTTCACTTGCCAAGCGTTTCGGAATAAAGCAGGGCGTGGTTGCATGTGAAATCGACTGGAATGTGCTGTTCTCCATCATCAAGCGTGACAAGGTGCGTTTCAGTGAGCTTCCGCAGTTCCCGCAGGTGAAGCGCGACCTGGCCCTTCTCATGGACGAGAGCGTGCGTTATTCCGATTTGCGCAGCGCTGCGCTCAAAAATGCAAAGGGAATCCTCCGTCAGGTAGGTCTTTTCGATGTTTACCGCGGCAAAGGAATCCCCGAGGGCAAGAAGCAGTATGCGATGAGCCTGGTTCTCCGCGACGATTCCCGCACACTTACGGATGCGGACGTGGAACGCACGGTGGAGAAACTCCTTTCAGTATTCAAGAACCAGTTCGGAGCCGAACTCAGATAATGCGCTATCTGAAACATATCCTCTTGCCCGCGGCTCTTGTGCTTCTGGCTTTCCTCTCTTCCTGCGAAAGGCGGGGGAGAGTAATCCCCGAAGACAAATTCGCGCGGATCTATGTGGACATGTTTCTTGCCGACCAGTGGCTGAGCGACCACAGCGGCAGCAGGCGGAAAGCCGATACAACCGATTTCTACGGCCCGGTTTTCAGCAGTCACGGATATTCTTTCCGCGATTATAATCGCAGTATGGAGTATTATCTTGACAAGCCGGAAAGATACGTAAAGATTGCTGAGAAAGCAGGAGAGTATCTCGACAAAATGATAGAGGAGCTCAAAGGCGAAGAAGCCAGGATAGAGGAGCTGCGAAAACTCCAGAAATATCTAAGGGACAATGCTTTGCCTCCGGTGGATTTCAAGTTGGATACTATTCTCTGGAGGCCTGATACCCTGTCTGCAGGGGCTGCTGCTCCTGCAGCTCCGGATGATTCTCTCGCTGCGGCCGGGGCAGACTCCGTCCTGAAGGCGGAATCTCCTGCGGCCGTTCCTTCAGACAGTGCATTAACAGTTATTCAAAAAGCGCCAGATGTTAAGAGAAGAGACGGTATTCGGTCCGATACACTCAAGACGCCTCGGAAATTCGTTAGGAATAAACGTGCTTCCCTCGCAAGGGAAACTCTGTAATTTCGATTGCATCTATTGTGAATGCGGCTGGAACAGGGACGGGCGGCAGGACCGCACGCTTCCTTCGGCTGAGGATGTAAGGGAAGCACTTGAAGCTAAACTCAAAAGGCTTTCCGGCGAAGGTATAAGGGTGGATTCAATAACCTTTTCCGGAGATGGAGAGCCTACCCTCAACAAGGACTTTCCGCAGATAGTGAGGGATACCATCCGTTTGCGGGATGTTTATTACCCGGATGCCGTGGTGTCGGTGCTTTCCAATGCCACCCGGATAGGCCGCCCCGAAGTGCTGGAGGCTCTTCGTATGGTTGACAATCCCATCCTCAAGATAGATGCTCCCACGGACGAGCTCGCGGCAAAGATCAATCAGCCGGCCGGAGACTATCACGTGGAGGGAGTCATCAAAAACATGGAGGCTTTCGAAGGAGATTTCATTCTCCAGACAATGTTTCTGAAAGCGCCTGGTTTTGATTCCTCCAGTCCTGAAGTGCTTGTCCCGTGGATGGATATCGTCCGGCGTCTGCATCCCCGCGAGGTGATGGTTTATACCCTCGACCGTCCTGCGCCGGCTGCGGGATTGACCAAGTTTACTGCAGCTCAGATGCAGAGTCTGGTGCAGCCCCTCATTGATGAAGGTTATAAAATACAGATAAAAGAATGAAGTATTCAGAAAAGTACAATTACACCCCGGATGACGCCAAGATCGCGTCCTCCATACAGGCAATAATCGCCGGTGCCGGGAGCATGGCGTCCGCAGAAGTCTTCAAGACCTGCTTTTCCTTTATGGACCTTACTACGCTCCATACCCAGGACACCGAGGAAAGTGTGCGCAAACTGGTAGGCAAGGTGGTGCGGCTCCGTGAAGAGTATCCTGCATATCCGCTTCCGGCTTCGATATGCGTGTACCCCAATTTCGCCTCAGTAGTGAAGGCCTCCCGTCCCGATCCGTCCCTTCACGTCACCACCGTGGCCAGCTGTTTCCCCAGCGCCCAGAGTTTTCTGGAAGTCAAGGTGCGGGAGTGTGAACTTGCAGTTGAGAACGGTGCCGATGAGATTGATATAGTGCTGGCACTCAATTCTTTCCTTGCTGGAGATTACGATACCGCCCTAAACGAGATAAAGGTCATGAAAGCCGCCATAGATGCTGCAGGGCAGAGGCAGGGACGCCGGATAATCCTCAAGGTAATACTTGAGACCGGACTTCTCGTTTCTACCGAAAAGATTGCGGAGGCGTCTTTCCTTGCGATGGAAGGCGGAGCGGACTTCATAAAGACCAGTACCGGCAAGGTGGATGTCAACGCCACCCCCACTTCCGCCTACGTGATGTGCGAATGCATCAAGGCTTTCTATGAGAAAACGGGCCGCAAGGTGGGGTTCAAGGCTGCCGGAGGAATATCCAACGCCAAAGATGCGCTCTGCTATTACTGCATAGGCAGGAGCATACTCGGGGACAGCTGGATGAACAAGGACCTCTTCCGCTTCGGGGTGAGCCGCCTCGGCAACAGCCTCATGAGCGAAATCGAGCAGAGCACAGTCAATTTCTTCTGATTCTGCTGCACACTCAGTTTTATACAATATCTTTTTTTGCGCCTTCCGGGCTATCCGGGAGGCGTTTTTCCGTTTTAAACGTTTATGCTTTTGTTAAACGCTTTTTCCCCATATACTTTTGCTGCCGAACAAAAACTGAGTGTAAAATGAAAAGATTTGCCATTGTAATTCCTGTAGCCGCCGCGATAGCTCTTGGCTGCAGTAAATCGGATGCAGGGGGGAGCGCCGGCCTGGTGCCGGACGAGGAAGTTCCGCACGGACTGATTGTGCTCGGTGAGCAGCTCGAAGACCCGTATTCCGTCAAGAACATTACCAAGGCGCTGGAATCCCTGTACCCCACGAAGGCCGGGATGCTCAGGGTGGAGCCTACACATTATTATGTCCGGTTCCGGCCGGGATGCCAGACTGATTTCGATAAGCTGGAGGCCCTCGGGGTCGAATTGCTGGACCATCCGGTTGATTACAGCATAGTGAGGGAGGGCGACTACTATCATGATCCCGAGATTCCCGAAGGCGAAATCACGTGGCAGTATGCGGTGGTGCCGCCGGACTTTTCGTTTCCGGAAGGAATACCGTACGAGATACTCGACCAGTGCCATGTGGCGGAACAGGAGCCGACCATCCGTTCTTCGGACGGGATTGACTGGGATGCCGTTGAAAGGGAGTCTTTCAGGCTCACCGGGAATGCCGGACTCTATCCAGAAACGCGCGCTTCGAAGGAGAAGAACAGGCCTAAGGGGAGGATTGCCATAATTGATCCGCTAAAGGGAAGCAGCCCCATAGGTGTGGCAGGAGTGTCGGTGTGCTGCAATGTATTCGTCAAATTCTGCCGTGCATATACCGATGAAAACGGTTATTATGAGATGAAGACCGCTTTTGGTGCAAAACCCAGATACCGGCTGCTCTTCAAGAACAAGAAGGGGTTCGGGATAGGGAGAAACCTTATTTATGTCCCGGCATCGTTTTCGACTCTCGGGCGGCACAGCCCCGACGGTTACAGCATAACGGTAACGGACAAATCGGACAGGGCGCTATTCCGCCGCTGCGTGGTGAACAATGCCGCATGGGATTATTACAATCTCTGCAAATCAAACGCAGGTACGATATGCCAGCCGCCTTCCAATCTGCAGATATGGACTCTCGACATCCTGAAATGCAGCAGCACCGTGATGCTTCAGCAGGGATCCGCCCTTGACGGCCTGCTAAAATCGCTTATCGGGGATTTTTCCGCGCTCGTGCGCATGTTCCTTCCGGATATCACGCTGGGGCTGGATACGCGTGATGACTATTCCTCCATTTATTCGACAACCATTCATGAGCTCGCGCATGCGAGTCATTTCATGCAGGTAGGGAAAGACTGGTGGCAGACGCTGGAAAAGAACGTCCTGACTTCTTTCATAACCTCGGGCTTCGTAACGTACGGAGCCGGTTCGGAAGAGGGACACGGATATTGCGAAGTGGCAGAGATGTGGGCCTATTATATGGAGTCGGCAATCATGAACGAACGTTATCCCGGCTTGGACGCAATCACCGGGACCACATTCTGGTTCTATCCTCAGATATTCCATTATCTGGATGACAGGGGGCTTAACCGCTACAAGATATTCTCGGCGCTGGTGCCTGCTGTCTGCGACAGGGCCGGCCTGCAGAATAAACTCATTCAGCTCTACCCGGAGGCAGCGTCGATGATAAGGCTTGCATTCAACAGATATAAATGATATGACCTGCCGTAGTTGTTTTGCATGCCGTCCCCGGCATGGACGGGTGCTCGTACTTATTCTGTGCCTTATTCTCGGGAAAACTGCCGCCATGGGGCAGGAACTGAGCGTATCGGCCAACTTCGCAGATTATCTTGCAGGGGGCACCTTGAACATGGAGGCCGCATATGGTTTTGCCAGGCACTGGACGGTGAGTGCGGGTGCCAAATACAACCCTTTTTCGTTCCAGGGAGGATACGGGGAGGTGCTGCTGCGGCAGCGAAGCGTCTCTGCCGGGCTGCGGTGGTGGCCGTGGCATATCTATTCCGGCTGGTGGATGGGAAGCAAACTGCAATACCAGGAGTTCGCCCAGGGAGGCCTCTCAGGGCCGCAGACGACAGAAGGAGACCGGTATGGAGCCGGGCTTTCGGCAGGCTATTCGGCCATGCTCGGGAAACACTTCAATCTGGACATAGGCCTTGGAGTATGGGGAGGATACAGCATCTATTCCGCCTATGCATGCCAGAAGTGTGGCCGCCGCATCGATTCGGGCAGCCGTTTTTTCGTGCTCCCAAATGATTATCTGATAGCTGTAAGCTATATTTTTTAGACAAAACCTAAAAAACGTTGGGGATTCGCAAAAAATGATTACCTTTGCAATCCCTGAAGCGGGAGTGGCGAAATGGTAGACGCGCTAGTTTCAGGAGCTAGTGCCGATTAAAAGGCGTGTCAGTTCGAGTCTGATCT
>CADBSV010000041.1 GCA_902797435.1 uncultured Bacteroidia bacterium | reverse complement strand
AGGCTGCCGCTGAGCCTGTCGGATGAATTGGTCATGTCCGCGGCGTTGGCGGCCATGGGGTTCAGGATGCGGGAGCCGTAGGCGTCTTCGTCGTACACCGTCCTGGATCCGTCGGCCCATATCTGCATGAACGGGGGAGTGTTTATGGCGGACAGTATGGATCCGGCGCGCATGGAGCTGCGGCTTTCATAGACGCTTCTTCCGGCATTGTGGGAATAGGACGCGTTGAGGCTTATTGCCAGCCACTTGAACATCTCGCTGTCCACATTGGCCCTGAAGCCGGTGCGGCGGAAGTACGCCTTGTTCACTATGCCCTTCTCGTCGCTGTGGCCGGCGGAGATGTAGTAATGCAGTTTGTCGTTGCCGTTCGAGAGGGAAAGCTGGTAGTTCTGGGTGACGCCGGTGCCGAAGAGCACCTTGTTCCAGTCGGTGTACCTGGTTTCGCTGTCCGGAATGGTGGGGACCGTGACGGTTTTGCCCGCAAGCTCCTTCATGAGGTCCTTGTACTGCTCCGTGTCCAGGGCCGGTATGGCTTTGCCGAGCCTGGAGATGCCGGCGTAGGAATTGAAGCGGAGCTCGGTCCTGCCGGATGTGCCGCGTTTGGTGGTGATGAGCACCACGCCGTTGGCCGCCCTGGCTCCGTAGATGGCGGAGGAGGAGGCGTCCTTGAGCACCTGCATCGATGCGATATCTTCCGGGCTGATGTTGGATATGTCGTCAGTAGGCATTCCGTCCACTACGTAAAGCGGCTCGTTGGATGCCTGGACGGAAGTGGCGCCACGGACCCTTACCGACAGGGCCGTCCCGGGCATGCCGGAAGGCTGGATTACCTGCACGCCGGCGGCCTTGCCCTGCAGGATGGAGCCTGCGGAGGTGATGGGGCGTATGTCCGCGTCCTTGGTGGACACCACGGATACGGCGGTGGTGATGTCTTTCCTCTTGATGGAGCCGTAGCCTACCACCACCGATTCCTCGAGCGCCGTGTCGGTTTCGTGCATGCGCACCGTGACGGACCCCTCGTTCCCGAGGGTGAGCCGGACATCCTCGAATCCGATGAACGAAACGAGTATCCCGGTGCCGGAGGGGGCGGTGATCTCGAGCCGGCCGTCGCTTCTGGCGGACAATCCTTCTCCGCTCGAGAGATTCTGCACGAAAGCTCCGGGCAGGGGCAGGCCGTCCCCGTCAACGACGAGTATGGAATAGCGTCGTTCCGCCTGCTGCCTGCTTTCTGCACGGACAATCACGACCTGTCCGCCCTGTACTACAAAGGTGGCGCCTGTCCCGGAGAGCAGGTATTCGAGGGCGTTTTCTACCGTCACCGTCCCGGCCGGAGTACCGACCTCGATACCGGTGGGTGTGACGCTTTCGTTGTAAGCTATGCTCCGTCCGGTTTTGGCCTCGATTTCGGAAAAGGCTTCGCGCAGGGTCATCCTGCCCTTGCTGAACGAAAGGGACTGTGCTCCTGCCGCAAGGGGGGCCAGGAGCGATGCTGTCAATAGGAGTCGTTTCAGTACAGACATATCGAACGGTCTTCGTCAACGGTATATTTCATTGATGGGATGAGTTTGGACAGTACGTTCAGCATATCCTCTACCGGCGCTCCGGCGTTGAAGTGGGCGGTTATGTTTACGTTGGAGTATTTGCTGCGGTTGCCCAGGATGACTTCCATGCCGTATGCTCTCCGGATTATGGAGGAAATATCATTGATGGATGCATTGCGGAGCACCACTTCGCCGCGGCTCCAGCCCAGGTCGTCTTCCGGTCTTGTGAGAGTGAGCGTAATCCCGCCGTCTGAAATTACGGCTTTCTGGTTGGGCTCTACCGGCGTGCCGCTTCCATCGCAGTTCACTATGACGCGGCCTTCGGCGACACTGACCGCCCCGGACTTCTCCCCGGGGTAGGCATGGACGTTGAAAACGGTGCCCGTGACCCTTACGTCAAATTCCGGGGTCTTTACGATGAAAGGGTGTCCTTCATCCTTCGCCACCGAAAATGAGGCTTCTCCGCTCAGATATACCGTGCGCTGCGTACCCGCGAAGGATTCCGGGTATATCAGGGTGCTCCCTGCGTTAAGGATTGCGGAACTCCCGTCGTCGAAACTTATGGTTTTGATGGTTCCGTCGGGCACGAAGCATTCGGCGAATATGATCTCCTTCTGCGCGGGGGCGGAAAGCTTTGCAATGAAGATCGCCAGTGCCGAAGGTACGGCCACGGCAGCCGCTATGGCTGCAGCCCTCCATAACCGGCGCGGGCGGTCTATCCTGGCAAGGACCCTGCTGAAAGAACCGGAAAGCTGGTCTATGTCCATCTCCCGGCCGTACTGCCTGTCCCAGATATTCTGTAGTCTGTCGTCCAGCATCGTTGTGTCTTTACTTTACATAATAAAGACGATGCAGTGCCGTGGAACTCACGGAAAATCAGACAACTTTCCTGAGTTCCCTTACGGCGATGCTGATATGGTTCTCGACAGTGCGTTTGCTTATGCCCAGGGCAGAGGCTATGCGGCTGTTCGGAATGCCCATATAACGGCTCATTATGAAAATTCTCCTGGTCTTTTCCGGGAGGAGTGAGAGGCGGGCGTCGAAAAGCTGTTTCTTCTCCGCCATCATCAGGTTGTCGTCCGCTCCGGCTGCGTCGGGGAGCCCTGTAAAGGCATCTATCCCATCCCCCGAATTCTTCCGGCGGAAAGCCGATTTGAGATAATCGAGACCCGTGGTTTTGGTTATGGTGAAGAGCCAGCTGTCGAACGATGCGATTCCGGCGAGGGAAGCGCGCTTCTTCCACACCTTCACGAAAACATCCTGGGACAGGTCCTCCGCCACGGAACCCGAACCGATCAAGGTATGCAGGAACCCGAAGACCTTTGGATAGAAGGCCTGGAACAGCATGGCGAAAGCTTTCCTGTCGCCTTGCGAGACGAGCACTTT
>CADBSV010000040.1 GCA_902797435.1 uncultured Bacteroidia bacterium | reverse complement strand
TTTACAGCCTGAAAAGAAGCAGGAGCTTTTCGAAAAGTATGGCAAGACCGCGGCCGACACCGGTTCTCCTGAAAGCCAGGTGGCACTCTTCACCTACCGTATCGCTCACCTCACCGAGCATGTCAAGAATAACAAGAAAGACGTGGTTACCCGCCGCAGCCTTCTTCGCCTCGTCGGCAAGCGCCGTCAGATTCTCGACTACCTCAAGGAAATCGATATCGAGCGCTACCGTAAGATTGTGAAGGAACTTGGCCTGCGCCGATAAGCCGGAAACACTAAAGGGATGGGGCTTTAAATTGGCACCGTCCCTTTTTTCGTTCGCACTCAAGACGTAACGTAACACAATAATGAACATCATCAAGAAGACAATCGAATTGCCCGACGGTCGGGTAATCGAGATCGAAACCGGTAAGCTGGCCAAGCAGGCCGCCGGTTCTGCCGTCGTACGTATGGGCGGCACTGTGCTGCTGGCAACCGTTACCGCAGCCGACGAAGTCAAGGAAGGAACGGATTTCCTTCCCCTCTCAGTAGATTACAGGGAGAGATATTACTCCGCGGGCCGTTTCCCCGGAGGATTCATGAAAAGGGAAAGCAAGCCCTCCGACTATGAGGTGCTTATCGCCCGTCTTGTGGACAGGCCCATCCGTCCCCTCTGGCCGGAAGACTTCCACAACGAGGTATTCGTTTATGTCAGCCTTATCTCCGCGGAGAAGGACATCCAGCCCGACGCCCTTGCCGGCCTGGCCGCTTCGGCAGCCCTCGCCAGCAGCGACCTTCCGTTCGGAGGCCCCATATCAGAGGTGCGCGTAGCCCGTATCGACGGAGAGTGGCGCATCAACCCCAACTTCTCGGAAATGGCAAAGGCCGACATCGACCTCATGGTTGCCGCTACTGAGGAAAACATCATGATGGTGGAAGGCGAACTCAAGGAAGTCAGCGAGCACGACATGCTCGAGGCAATCAAGTTCGCACACGAAGAGATAAAGAAGCACTGCCGCGTCCAGAAGGAACTCATGCATGAACTCGGCACCGACGGCGCAAAGCGTGATTATCCTCACGACGAGCAGGATGAAGACCTCCGCAAGGCCGTCCATACCGCCTGCTACGACAAGTGCTACGCCCTTGCAAAGTCGGCAAAGCCCAAGAAGGAGCGCGAGGCCGGCTTCAAGGCCATAAAGGAAGAATTCCTGGCAACCATCCCCGAGGAAGAACTCGAGGCGAAGACCCCGATGGTGGAGCGTTATTATGCCGCCGTCGAGAAGGAAGCCATGCGCAACCTTATCCTCGATGAGGGCCGCCGTCTCGACGGACGTGCAACCGACGAGGTGCGTCCCATCTGGTGCGAGACCGATGTGCTTCCCTGCGTTCACGGAAGCGCCATCTTCACCCGCGGCGAAACCCAGAGCCTTGCAACCGTCACCCTCGGTACCAAGATGGACATGAAGGAGATGGACGAGGTTCTCATACAGGAAGACCAGCAGTTTGTCCTGCACTACAACTTCCCGCCCTTCGCCACCGGCGAGGCCAAGCCCATCCGCGCCACCGGCCGTCGCGAAATCGGTCACGGCAACCTGGCCATGCGCGCCCTCAAGCCCGTGGTTCCGGTAGCTCCGGAGAATCCCTACGCTGTGCGCGTAGTTTCCGATATCCTCGAAAGCAACGGTTCTTCCTCCATGGCCTCCGTCTGCGGCGGCTGCCTCGCCCTCATGGATGCAGGCGTGAAGATCACCAAGCCCGTAGCCGGTGTGGCAATGGGCCTTATCACCGACGAGCAGCATCCCAACGACCGTTACGCCATCCTCACCGACATCCTCGGCGACGAAGATCATCTCGGCGACATGGACTTCAAGGTAACCGGCACCAAGGACGGTATCACCGCTACCCAGATGGATATCAAGGTTGACGGACTCAGCTACGAGGTCCTCGAAAAGGCTCTCGAGCAGGCACGTCAGGGCCGTCTTCACATCATGGGCGAAATGCTCAAGGTGCAGCCCGCTCCGCGCGAGGATTACAAGCCCTTCGTTCCCCGTATCGAGGAGATCCGCATTCCCGCCGAGTTCATCGGTGCCGTTATCGGCAAGGGAGGCGAGACAATCCAGAAGATTCAGAAGGAAACCGGCGCCGTCATCAACATCGACGAGGTTCCCATCGAGGGTACCAACCTCACAGAAGGCGTTGTGGACATCGCTTCCAACGATGCCGAGGCTATGCGTAAGGCTCTCGAATGGATCAAGGGTATCTGTGCGAAACCCGAGGCCGGAACCGTTTATCATGGCAAGGTGGTGAGCATCCTCGATTTCGGAGCTTTCATCGAGATCCTGCCCGGTAAGGAAGGCCTGCTGCATATCAGCGAGATCTCCTGGGGCAAGACCGAGAAGGTTGAGGATGTCCTCAAGGTGGGCGACGAAGTGGATGTAAAGCTTCTTGAGTACGACGACAAGTCCGGCAAGATGCGCCTCTCCATGCGTGCCCTCACCGAGAAGCCCGAAGGCTATGTGGAGCCCAAGAACAACCGCGGCCCGCGCCGTGAGGGTTCCGATCGCGGTGAGCGCCGCGACCGCTCAGACCGCCGCGACCGTCGCGATGGCGGAGACCGTCGTGAACGTGGCGACCGCCGTTCCTCCGAGCATCGTGAGCATCGTGCTCCCCGTCATGAGGAAGCACCCGCTCCCGCATTCGACGACTTCAAGGAGCCTGTAGAAGAACTCTACTAGCCCGGTTGCGTTCCCCTGCGCTTTTGCGCTGGCGGGCAACTCTTTGACAGATATCTCTTTACGCAATATGCTGGTCCCGTTTTGAGGGACCAGCATATTGCGTAAACAATTGTGTTATAAAAACTTAGCTGCCAGCCTGGTGGTTTTGGGAGATGTCCCTGGTGAATACGGCTTCTATATCTGGAATGCCCAGGGCGTCTTCCACTGCGAATCCTCCGTTGCGGGTTCTTCGGAGGCTGTGAAGGAACGCTCCGCTGCCAAGGGCCTCGCCAAGGTCCCGCGCCAGGGCGCGTATATAAGTTCCTTTCGAGCAGTCCACGAGAATCTCCGCCTGAGGAAGGCCTGAGGGCACCTCTGCTACGTTGATCCTGCCGCTGGCGCCTTTGGCCGGAATATCGTTGGCGCTTTCGGGGAGGTTCTCCCCCTGAGGGACATGGTAAGACTCCAGTTTCAGGTCGTAGATAGTGATATGAGAAGCCTGCAGCAATCCGGGCTCCTCTACGGGAAGTCCCGCCTTGTAACGCTTGCGGGCAAGCTCGTACATGCGTACCCCGTCCACGCTCTTTGCGCTGAAAAGCGGTGCAACCTGGTCCTGCTCTCCCAGGAATGAAGGCAGCACTGCCTGAAGCGCATCCCGTGAAACCCCGTCGGAAGGAAAGAACGAATCCACCTCTTTTTCCCGGTCGTAGGAGGCTGTGGCCGCCCCGAAAGTTACGCCGGCAAGGTATTGCTTCGGCTGCTTCTGCAGCTCTTCGGAGAGTTTCGTGGCTTTCCCTACGCATACGAGAAGTACCCCGGTTGCCAGGGGGTCGAGGGTTCCGGCATGGCCGATCTTGAGGTTCCTCTTCTGGAAGTGCTTTATGGCCATCCACTTCACCTTCCGGATCACGTCGGCGGAAGTCCAGCGCCAGGGCTTGTCCACGGGGATGACTATCCCGTCGGGATAATCATCGATGGAACGGCTCAGGGACATTCCGCGTTTCAAAACAAGATAGCTCATTCGTCTGCAATTGTCTGCCGTCCGTGCCACGAGTCGTTGGCACGGTAATGGGGTGCATATTCACATTCTATCTCGGCCACGGGAGCCTGGAAAGACCCCGCGCGGGTGACATAGTATTCTTCGCTTACGGTAATGCTTTCCTCGGGGTATGCCTCGTACCATAGTTCCACACGGTCGGGCAGTACATTCCGGTAGCACCTGTAGTTGTATCCCGAAAGCTGGTTAACGGGCTGAAGGCCGGCGCAGTGGGGGAGGGTCACCTTTACGAAGCTCCGGTTCTCCTCGCTGCCAAGCCGCCAGTTGATGCGTATGCGGTCGCCGATTTTAAGATTCTCTGCCGCCTTCTCACCGGAACCGGCATCCACTGCCGGCAGAAGCGATATCTTCATCCCGTTACCCGAAGCTGCAATGCCGCTGAAAGGTTTGCTGTAGGTTCCCGAAAGGGCGAGAACCTTTGTGTCCAGCACTTCCTGCGAAGCCTCCATGACAGAGGCGATGGCTTCGATGTAACCGGAGTCGCTTTCCCAGTGCTGGGTTTCTTTCTGGAGCATTATCCACAGGCGCACTCCGTCGGCGATTTCCTCCTGCGAATGCCTGGCCATCAGATTGCAAAGCAGGCTGTGGGCGTAGAGTTCGCTTTCGAGAAGGCCTCTCCACGGCATCACCGCATTCGGATAATAGATGCCTCCATGCGCGTGCCGCTCCGCATACTGTGCGAGAGAACGGACATCGGCTTCTACCGATTTGCGCAGACGCCTCGAGGCTCCTATGCAGATGCCTGCCTTGCGCGCAAGGGCGAGTCCCTGCTGCGAAGAAAGCAGGTTGTCGAGGGTCAGAAGCCGGCGTGCTTTTGAGAGCACCTGTCCGGAAAGCCCCCTCTCCCTGGACGGTACCAGATAGGCTCTGGCCTGCTTGCGGAAGTCTTTGCTTACCTTCTGCTCAAGGGGCACTTCGGGGAACAGGCTCCGAGTATAAAGATACTGCCCGAGCGACAGTCCGCAGTACCACCACCGCCTGCTGTCCTGGTTGAAATAAGCCTTGTCAAGGTACTTTACCGCAGTTTTCTCGTCTATTATCGAGAGTCCATGCAGCCTCTGAAGCACCAGGGCGGTTACTATCGGTGAAGAATCCATTCCGCGCATCCAGGCAAAGCCGCCGTCTTCGCAGCGAAGCGCAAGAAGCTTCGATACGGCCCCGTCGCGGTCGAATCTGACCTCTCCGATGCCGAGTTTCCTGCAGAGATGCCACGCGTAAAGTGCTTTCGAGAGCGATATGGCATTGTCGTCCCTTATTACAAGTTCTTCAGGGACGGCTTCCTTAATCATGTCGAGGATGCTTATTTCGCGAAGGGATGCCGCAGCTCCGTCCATATTTACGAAGGCGTTTCGCAGCGATGCTTCTATCTCGCTGCGGTCCATTCCCGATAGAAGAACCGCCGAATGGGCTTCGGAGAGTGTCTGCTCCGCTTTTTTAAGCGGAATGCTCACAAAAACGGCATCGCTTCCAAGATCCGTCCGGTCGGGGACGAAACTCAGCTTTATTCCAAGATGCCCGGTTCCGGACGGAGCGGCGACCCTGAAACCGGCGCTGCAGGAGCCGCCTCCCGGAACGACTGTCCTTATCTGCTGCGAAGACAGTTCCCTGGCTGTTTTCCAGTTTTCTCCGTCGAGGAAAGAGACCTTGAGCGTCCCGGCGATATCCCCGGCCCGGCTGCTCGAAAGTCCTGCGCGTACAGTCCATTCGTCGCCTTCGTAAAGGAAGGCCGTTTCCACCAGGCTCACCTTAACGGGCAGCGTGACCGTCATTTCCTTCCGGACCGCCTCATTGTGCATGGCGGCATCGTGGGAGAAGAGCTGAACGTAGAAGGTGGAGAGCTTGTCGGAGTTGCGGAAAGTAAAGCGCAGTGTGCCGTCCCCGTCCGCCTTGAGGAACGGCTCCCAGGCGGCGGTGGAGGCAAAGTCTTCGCGGATTATCGCTTCTTCCCCTTCTGCCTGCGCGGCTCCGCCCGTCTGCAGCGCCGCTTCTTCAACCGCCTCGGGAGCGGCATCGTCCATGTCCATGGAAGCCAAGGCCACGTTTGCCGAAGACCTGGTGAGTGCGGCGGTCTTGTACATTATGTGGCGGAAAACACCTCCGTTGTCAATCCCGCTGACGGCATCTATGCTTACGGTTGGACCGGGACGGTTGCGCCCCTTTACGGAAGTCCAGCGGTTGGGCATGAAGCGTTCGGTGCTTTTGTCAAACACCGTGGCCGCTACTTCCGCACCGGCGCCTGTCTTTATCGTAAAAGTGTATTCGGCTCCCGGAGCCGTAGTGTCGAGGAAGCGTTCGAACTTGAGCGGCATGTCGAGGGTGTGGTTCTCCCTTTCCCTGCTGAGGGTGTGCTTGAAGGTTTTCTTGTCCTGGAAATAGATGACATTCAGCCTGACGCTTTCGGGCCAGGAAGGAAGATATTTCCAGCTTGCCTCGGTTTCTGCCGGAGCCCCCTGCGAGGGCGCGAAATGAAGCAGTTTTTTGTCCAGCAGCACATTGCCGGTTCCGTAAACCTCGGCAACGGCCCAGGTCTCTGCCATGCCGGCAACTATTCTTACTCCGAGCCCGTCTTCAAGGTCTTCAAAGAAGAATTCCTTTTTGGGTACGGGGACCTCCGAACGCCCCTGGACGTGAATCCATTTCTGGAATTCCATCGTTTCGCCGGTCACGTCGGTAACCTTGATGCTTACCGCATACGACGACCCCCAGCGGGTGTTCCCGGCATCTCCATCCGCGGGGAATGTTATCGCGAACCTGTCCTTTTCGGGATAAATCTTGCCTGAGGCCCAGTCGTCCTTTCCGTCATGGCTCACCCTGTAGGAGATGTCGGCGCCGGCGAGCGAGTGCCCGGAATAGGCTTTCACCGTGCCCTTTACCGTAATCGATTCCAGGGGAAGACTCAGCCGCGGCAGTTCGTCGAAAACGAGATCGAAGGTCGGAAGGACGAAATCATCGACCAGTATGTCCTTGCTGCCAAGGAACTTGCCGTCCGCGCTTACTTCGATGCGGAACCGTCCGTTGCGCGCCCTGCGCTGCAGGATGAATTCGCCGGCGGCGCTGCCGTTCTCCCCGCATACGAACTCCTGCTGCTGCGCAACATCGCCGGAGGCGTCCCTCAGCACGACTGCGATTCTCTGCCCCGCGCACGCGGCCAGGGAGTATTTTCCTTTATAGACGATTGCCTTGAAGTAAACGGTTTCTCCGGGTTTGAATGCCGACCTGTCCGTAAG
The DNA here is from genome assembly GCA_902797435.1 of uncultured Bacteroidia bacterium. Lineage (GTDB taxonomy): Bacteria > Bacteroidota > Bacteroidia > Bacteroidales > UBA932 > Cryptobacteroides. The sequence goes on along the minus strand of CADBSV010000040.1, from coordinate 12,540 downwards.
GATGATGCACTGCTTTTGCTGCGGTTCGTCCGAGAGGTCGGGGGCGCCGTACCATCCGGCTCCAATCACCTGGGAGGCCCTTTTGCCGCTGCGGACACGCATTCCCCAGGAATGGCGGTCGCGTGTGGCAAGCATCCTCTCCGCTTCCGGCGGCAGGGAGGTGAATCCCTTGAGGGAAATGCCCTTGAAGGTCTTCTGGACTTCAGAATCGCGGAGTATCTCAAGATCTGCCTTGTCGAGGGGCTTTCCGCTACGGAAATCGGCCGCCCATATTCCGGTGCCTTCGGAGTTTGTGCGCTGAGCGAGCGAAATGCTGTATTTTTCCCAGTTGCCCTCCGATTCCTCCTTCCCGCTGACGCACTTTACCCTGTAGCTGCCGTCCGGAAGGTCCTGTGGAAGGGGAGTCTGCAGCTTGTCCAGGGCGTAGTAGCTCTTTAAAGGATTGCCCAGCAGGAACTCCCACAACTTTTCCTTGTCCTTGTAGATGAATATCTTTACGCTTTCCAGATTCCTGAGTGTGAGGTCGATACGGCTGTCGGAGATACTGAATCCAAGGCTCTTGGAATCGAGTGTTTCGATGAGCTGGCCCGCCAGCTTGCAGCACCTGGCTATCTTTCCCTCTTCTCCCTTCATTGCCGCGGCTTCCCTTGTGAGGGCGTCGCACCGGGAGCGCAGAGCCTTGAAGTCTTCGCTTTTTCCCTCCTTTGCAGAGTCTCCCCAGCCTTGCAGGGAGTCGAAATGCATCTGGAGCAGATCTTCCTTTGCGAGCAGCGCGGCGGCCTTTCCTTCATAACGGATGGCATAGGCTTCCAGTTCGGCTTTTCTTTGCTCTCCCCATTTTATGGCCCTGTATTCGGCGAATGCCTTCAGCGGGTAGGACGAGTATTCCTTCTGCAGCATGGACTCGTTCTCCAGGCTCCAGAGGCACCAGTCCCAGTCGCTTGCAAGAAGCGGCATAAGGGCATCCGAAAACTTGTATTGTCCAAGTTTCCAGTCCCTTTTCCAGAATTCCCTGTGGGCGCTTGCCTTCAGTGCTTTTTCGTTGTCCCTGAGATACCCGGCGAGCGTTTCGGGATCTTCCCCCCTCCGCATGTAATAAACCGCCGAAGGTTCTCCAAAGGCTTCAATCTCGGAGCGGAAAGCTTTCTGGAGAGAATCGCGGAGTTTCCAGTTGCTGCGGGAGCGCACGCTCACATATTTCTCGCACGCGTCGTAGTAGTCCCAGACAAGGTGCGCTTTGCGGGCTTCGGATTTTATTTTTTCGAGAGCGGCGGCCGCTGTCTTCGGAGTGTCCGAACTCTCGGCTTTCGAGAACTCCTGCCAGAGTTTTATGAGGGTATGGCCGTCCGAATCGGTCTTTGCGGCGGATGAGGTGAGGATAGGTGCAAGTACGAACGTCAGCAGCAATGGGAAAACGGTTTTCATTTCTGACGGGTGTTAAAGTATTCAATGGCTTCTGTAACTACAAAGGTCGAGCCACCTATATAAACAAATGTTTCGGGAGACGCCCCGGCAAGTGCCGTCTCCACTGCGGCTGCTACGCTTCCTGCAGTCCTGGTACGTATGTCTGGTCTGAGGGAAGAGAGCATTTCCTGCAGCTGCGCGGCCGGCATGGCTCTCGGGATTGCAGGGGCTGCGAGAATATAGTCCGCCCCGGCGGGCATAAGGGGCGCTATGCCAGCGAGGTCCTTGTCTGCCATTATTCCATATACTATTACAAGGGGACGGGGATTGCTTTCATTCTGGGATATGTCCCGCAGCCTCGCGAAGTTAACTTCCAACGCCGGCGGATTGTGCCCTATGTCGCATATGACCTCGGGGCTTTCCTGAAGCTTTTCCCATCGGCCGCGCAGTCCTGTCCGCCTGGCTGTGTCGGTTATTGCCGAAAGCGGCAGCGCAGTCTCGCATCCAAGTGTATGCAGGGCCACAAGTGCGGTATGAAGATTCTGTTTCTGACAGGGACCCCTCAGGTCCATCAAGGGGAGGACCGCATCTTCGCAGATGAGAGAATCCTTCGAATCGGCGAAAACAAGTGGACATCCGGCTGCCCCCGCGGCTTCCCTGAATACCTGTGCCGTTTCGGGATCTTCCATTGCCACGACGGCGGGAACCCCCGGTTTGAAGATGCCTGCCTTTTCGGCAGCGATTTCGGCGCGGGTATTACCAAGGAGCGCGCAGTGGTCGAGCCCTATGGAGGTGATTACCGAAAGCTCGGGAGTAATGATGTTGGTGCTGTCGAGACGCCCCCCGAGACCGGTTTCGATTACGGCCCAGTCGGCACCGCGCCTGGCGAACCACCAGAATGCGAGTCCGGTGGTCATTTCGAAGAAAGACAGTCCGCCGGTGTCGTAACTCTGGAAGAATTCCCACACCTCCTCCTTTTCCGGCATAATCCAGCCTTTATCTGTTATGATTTTCATTCTCTCGCGGAAATCCACCAGGTGGGGAGAAGTGTAGAGCCCGACTTTCGTCACCGGGCCGCCACCTGCTGCCAGGGCGCTTGCGATCATGCTGGCAACGCTGCCTTTGCCGTTGGTTCCGGCGACATGAACCGTGCGGTACTTTTTCCACGGGTGGGAGAGCCGGGCGTCGAATGCCTTCATTCCGTCCAGGCCGGGCTTGTAGGCTTGGGGAGTGAAGCCGGACGTCTGCACAGAAGGTGTTATGGCGTATATCCGCTCCAGAAGGGCGGCATATGCATTTTCGTCAAAGTTCATTTGCATCTGTTTTCAAAAATAGTTAATTTTGACGGAATTCGTTTACGAAATGAAGGAAAAACTCTCCGCACTCCGCTCGAAGTATATAATCGACGGTATCCAGCAGGAACTTACGCCCTCCCAGATGCTGGAAAGCCTCGGCGGCCTCTGTGCCGATGATGCCCTTGGCGGAGAAGAATGGCTCGCGGGGCGCATAGTGGATGAAAGCTCGTCCCCCGGTCCGTCTTCCTTCGAAACCGATCCCGCCAAAACTGAAAAGTATCTGGACAAGGTGCTTGTCGCCACCAGGCGGCCATCCATGGTTTTTTCGGCCGAATATACCCGTTCGCGTATCGAGCAGGTCCTCATCGACTGCATCTGGAGGGTGGGCCATTTCTCCCTTGGCGACCTCGGGCTCGACTTGCGCTGGACGTGGAACGACCGCCGTTTGGGCAACATGGCCGCACTCTATTCTTCCGTGTGCGCAGCCACCGAATACATCGATGCCCTCGGGATAGGGATTCGCAGCTATTCGGAGGCCCATGGCGACTGTTCCCTGGAACTCTCCGCCGGCCTTCGTCCCGGAGCAGGGGAGGACCTGCTGGTTGAAAATCCCTTCGGAAGCGAAAAACCCCGTCTCGGGCAGGGCTCCATTTCGTCGGTGCTTGCCCCTGACCCTCAGAGCTGGGTGGTGTATATTCCCTTCGATACATCCTCCTACCGTCTCGGCGGGTCGCTTCTTGCCCAGGTGCTGGGAGCGTCCCCTGCAGTGGCTCCTTCGGTAAACGACCCCGATTATTTCATCGACTGCTTCGAGGTGGTCCGGGAACTGGTGGAAGACGGTATCCTGCTGTCGGGTGCCACCGTCTCCGGCGGCGGCCTCATCACGGCCCTCAAGGGCATGACCACGGCGAAGACAGGGGTGGACGTCGATCTCTCCGACCTTCGCAGGGCCATGGGGGAGGATGACCCGGTAAGGCTTCTTTTCGCCGAGGTGCCCGGAGCGGTTGTGCAAATACGCGATATCGATTTTGATTACCTCGATGCTGAGCTCCTGCTTCAGGACGTTGCCTTCTATCCGCTTGGACACCCCGTAGCCGGGGGACGCCTGAGGCTGCATTCGTCTCAGCGCACCGGAATACAGAACATACTCGAATCCCTCATCCGCAGCCAGAGCGGAGAAGGGGAAGACTAAACCACATAAGCAATGGGCAAACCCAAGATTTTCGTACTCGACACCAATGTAATCCTGCACGACCACAACGCCATTCATCATTTTCAGGACAACGACCTGGTGATTCCGGTGGCGGTAATTGAAGAAGCCGACAAATTCAAAAAGGGAACGGACACCCTTTCGTACAATGCCCGCCATTTCATGCGCGATCTCGACAAGATCAGCGCGGGGCGCAGTTTCGCGAAGGGAGGCATCCCTCTGGGAAAGGGGCTCGGACGCATAAAGATTGAACCCAACCATCCTTTCTCCCCTGAGTTTGCCGACCTTTTCAAGGACGATATCCAGGACCATCGCATCCTCGCTACGGCGATGTGGGTGAGGGACAACAATCCCGGCACCTTCGTGGCCCTTGTCTCCAAGGACGTGAACCTGCGCATGAAGGCCAAGGCCGCCGGAATGGAGGTTCAGGACTATCTGACCGACAGGGTCGAGGAGGAGAAGATAGAGAAGGCCAATATGGAGGTGCAGTACTATACGCTTCCGCAGGAAACGATGCAGGCCCTTTGCTATGGCCCCGAAACCGCGGTGGACTGGGCTGCCGTTACCGATTCAGAACCTGCCCCCAACAGTCTTTTCAAGCTTCGCTGGCAGGGGGACAAAAGCAAGGAGACAGTATGTGCGCGCTACGATGCCGACCGCCGCAGAATCGTACTGGTCAAAGCGCGTCAGGCCTGCGGCATAAGGCCCCGTAACGACGAGCAGAAGATGGCCCTCGACGCCCTCCTCAACCCGAAGGTGGAGCTGGTATCGCTCACCGGCGGCGCCGGTACCGGCAAGACTCTCCTCGCGCTGGCCGCGGCCCTCGAGCAGGAAAGGTATTACGACCAGATTATCATATCCCGCCCCACCGTCGTCCTCGGGAATCAGGATATTGGTTTTCTTCCCGGAGACCAGAAAACAAAGATGAGCCCGTTCCTGCAGCCTCTCATGGACAATCTCAATGTCATCAAGGCCCAGTTCAAGCCCACTTCACGCGAGGCCCAGCATATCGAGGGCATGCTCAAGGACGAGAAGATCCTCATAGAGCCGCTGGCGTATATAAGGGGGAGGAGCCTTGGCCGCTGTTATTTCATAATAGATGAGGCTCAGAACCTTACCCCGCTGGAAATAAAGACCATTATAACAAGGGCGGGCGAAGGCACCAAAATAGTTTGCACAGGAGATATTTTCCAGATCGACCAGCCCTATCTGGACCAGTGGTCCAACGGTTTGAGCCATCTGGGCGAAAAGCTTACGGGACAGCGTCTGTTCCAGCATGTCTTCCTCCGCAAAGGAGAAAGGAGCGAGCTTTCGGAAATGGCTGCCAAACTCCTTTAGTTCGGTGTTTTGGTCTTGCACGGAAAAAAGAGTATATTTGCAGATTGGAAATTATTATTAAAACCTAGATAAATGTCAGAAGAAAAGAAACGCGTGTATCGCTTTGGCGGCAAAACAGCCGAAGGCGATGCCTCTATGCGCGAGCTCCTCGGCGGCAAGGGAGCAAACCTCGCCGAAATGAGCAAGCTTGGCCTGCCGGTTCCTGCAGGATTCACAATTACCACAGAATGTTGCACTGAGTACTATCAGCTGGGCGGAGGTTATTCCGAAGCCCTCAAGCGCGATGTTGCAGAAGCACTTGAGGCAACCGAAAAGATCATGGGCAAGAAGTTTGGCGATCCGAAGGATCCTCTCCTTGTGAGCTGCCGCTCAGGCGCCCGCAGTTCCATGCCCGGCATGATGGACACCATCCTCAATATCGGCCTGTGCTCGGCCACCATTCCCGGCATGATCGAGAAGACCGGCAATCCCCGCTTCGTTTACGATGCATACCGCCGTCTCATCATGATGTACTCCGACGTTGTCATGGAGAAGGCCGAGGGAATCGAACCCGAGGACGGAAAGGGAATCCGCCAGCAGCTCGACCGCATGATGGAAGAACTCAAGAAGTCACGCGGATATGCATCCGATACCGATATCACCGCAGACGAACTCAAGGACCTTGCGGAACAGTTCAAGAAGAAGATCGTCGAGGTTCTCGGAGTTGAGTTCCCCGACACAGCCGGGGCCCAGCTTTGGGGTTCCATCGGCGGCGTCTTCAAGAGCTGGAACGGAAAGCGTGCCATTGCCTACCGCCGCATAGAAAAGATTCCGGATGAGTGGGGCACTGCCGTCAATGTGCAGAGCATGGTGTTCGGCAACATGGGCAACACTTCCGCAACGGGCGTTGCTTTCTCCCGCAACCCGGCTTCCGGTGACAACAAGTTCTACGGCGAATGGCTCATCAACGCCCAGGGCGAAGACGTGGTTGCCGGTATCCGCACCCCGAACCCGCTCAACGAAGCCACAAAGAACGAGCATAACAAGAACCTCGAGAGCCTTGAAAAGGCGATGCCCGAGGTTTATGCCGAGCTCGACGGTATCCGCAAAAAGCTGGAAGACCACTTCCACGACATGCAGGACATCGAGTTCACCATTCAGGAAGGCCATCTCTGGATGCTCCAGTGCCGTATCGGCAAACGTACCGGCATAGCCGCTCTTCAGATGGCTATGGACATGCTCGACGAGGGCATGATCGACGAGCGAACCGCCGTCATGAGGGTGTCTCCCTCCCAGCTTGACGAAATTCTCCATCCCGTGCTGAACCCCGCCTCCGAGAAGAAGGCCCAGGTTATTGCACAGGGCCTGCCCGCATCTCCGGGCGGAGCAGTCGGCACTATAGTTTTCACTCCTGCCGATGCAATGGAGGCCGCTTCCAAGAAGAAGAACGTCATCCTTGTCCGTGAGGAAACCTCTCCCGAAGACATCGAGGGCATGCGCGCTGCAGCCGGTATCCTTACCACCCGCGGCGGCATGACCAGCCACGCCGCACTCGTCGCCCGTGGATGGGGCAAGTGCTGCATCGTAGGCTGCGAGGCCATGGACATCAACCTCGAGGCAAAGACAGTTACCTTCAAGGGCTGTGACAAGGTGTTCAAGGAAGGCGATGTGCTTTCTCTCAACGGCACCAGGGGACTTATCTACGGAAGCCTCATCGAAACCATGGATGCAAGCGAGAATCCTCTCTTCATCCGCTTCATGAGCATCGTTGACAAGTACCGCAAGCTCGGTATCCGCACCAATGCAGATACTCCGGAAGACACCCAGAAGGCACTCCAGTTCGGAGCCGAGGGCATTGGCCTGTTCCGTATCGAACACATGTTCTACGGCCGCAACAGCGAAGTGCCCCTCATGAAACTCCGCCGCATGATCCTCTCCAAGACCGAGGAGGAACGCAGGAACGCACTTGCCGAACTCCTGCCCTTCATGAAGGCGAGCGTCAAGAGCACCCTCAAGATTATGGACGGCAAGCCGGTGGTGTTCCGCCTGCTCGACCCGCCTCTGCACGAATTCGTTCCCAAGTCGGAGGACAAGAGGCAGGAAATCGCATCCGAACTCGGTGTCAGCGTTCAGGAAATCGACCGCCGCGGCGAAGAACTCCACGAGGTCAACCCGATGATGGGTCACCGCGGAGTGCGTCTGCACGTCACCTATCCTCTTATCGCCGAGACCCAGTACAGGGCTATATTCGAGGCTTCCGCAGAGCTTCTTGAAGAAGGTCTGCATCCGCAGCCAGAGATTATGATCCCGGTCACCGTATCCGCCCGCGAGCTCAGCTTCCAGAAAGCTATCTGCGACCGCATCAAGGCGGAGGTCGAAGGCCACCACGCCAACGTTTCCATCGTGTACCACTTCGGCACCATGATTGAAATCCCGCGTGCCGCCCTCACCGCCGACCGCATGGCCCGTACCGCCGAGTTCTTCAGCTTCGGTACCAACGACCTCACCCAGATGACCTTCGGATTCTCTCGTGACGACGTGGGTACCTTCATGGGCGATTATCTCGGAAACAAGATCCTCGACAACGATCCTTTCCAGACCATCGACGTCAAGGGCGTTGGCAAGCTTGTGGAATACGGCGTGAACAACGGACGCAGCAAGAGGGCCGACCTCAAGTGCGGCATCTGCGGCGAACACGGCGGCGATCCCGATTCGATCCGTTTCTTCAACAAGATCGGTCTCGACTACGTGAGCTGCTCACCGTTCCGCGTACCTATCGCTCGTCTCGCTGCGGCCCAGGCTGCAATCGAGCAGGCGAAGTAAGGTTTCCGGCTCGTATCTGAGTTTCGTCGGCAAAAACGCATTGTTTTGCCGACGAAACTTTGTTTTGAGGCTTTTCGTCTGCGGTTTCGGGCGGTTTTGCCGACGAACCTTGGCGCTAGAGAGAGTGATAGTGGCTATGGTCGGAGGCGGCGAACAGAACTATGCCTACAGTTACCGAAACGTTAAGCGAATGTTTGGTGCCGTACTGAGGTATCTCGAGGCAGAAGTCTGAGGCGTCCACAACGCTTTGTTGTACTCCATCCACCTCGTTTCCGAAGATAAAGGCGTATTTCGGGGATGTGGTTCTCCCTTTCCCTGCTGCCGTCAGCTTCACCGAATTATCCGTCTGCTCCACAGAAACTATCGTGTAGCCTTCGGCTTTCAGGGCGGCGACCGCATCGAGGGTGTCTGCGTAATGCTCCCACGGGACGGCCTCCTCGGCTCCGAGCGCGGTCTTGTGTATTTCGGCAGAGGGCGGCAGGGCGCAGATTCCGCACAGGCATACCTTGCCGGCTCCGAAAGCATCGGCGCTGCGGAAAGCGCTTCCCACGTTATATGCGCTTCTTACATTGTCGAGTACGACCACGATTCCGCTGTCGTTCCTGGCGCGGTATTCTTCAGGTGAGAGCCGCCCCATCTCGGCGGCAGTGAGCTTGCGGTTTTTCATCCCCGCAAAGATAGGAAATTCACTTTGTTTTGGTTATATTTGTCTCCATATAATCTATAACCTTATATGAAAAAGGATACTCAGATTTTCGACCTCATCGCCCAGGAAGAGGCTCGCCAGAAGAACGGACTGGAGCTTATTGCCAGTGAAAACTACGTTACTCCCGAAGTGCTGCAGGCAATGGGCAGCATCTGCACCAATAAATACGCCGAGGGTTATCCCGGCAAGCGATACTACGGCGGATGCCAGGTGGTGGACAAGATAGAGCAGCTTGCTATCGACCGCCTGAAGGCGCTTTACGGCGCATGCTGGGCGAATGTCCAGCCGCATTCCGGCGCGCAGGCGAATCTTGCCGTGGAGATGTCAGTCCTCAATCCCGGCGACACTTTCATGGGACTCGACCTCTCGCAGGGCGGCCATCTCACACACGGATCCCCGGTGAATGCTTCCGGCATCCTTTATAATGCGGTCGCCTACGGGCTCAACCCCGAAACCGGAACCATCGACTACGACGCCATGGAACGTACCGCCCTGGAGTGCAGGCCCAAACTTATCATCGGAGGTGCATCGGCATACTCCCGTGAGTGGGATTACGCCCGTATGCGGGCGATTGCCGACAAGGTTGGCGCCATACTCTGGATAGACATGGCCCATACCGCAGGCCTCATTGCGGCGGGGCTCCTCGAGAATCCTGTAAAATACGCTCATATCGTCACGAGTACCACGCACAAGACTCTTCGCGGCCCGCGCGGCGGCGTTATTCTGCTGGGAGAAGATTTCCCGAATCCCAAGGGGCTCACGACTCCCAAGGGAGAGGTGAAGATGATGAGCGCCGTGCTCGATTCGGCTGTGTTCCCCGGAGAGCAGGGCGGCCCGCTCGAACATGTAATCGCAGCCAAGGCCGTAGCGTTCTGGGAAGCGGCCCAGCCCGAGTACGTCCAGTATCAGAAGCAGGTCAAGGCCAATGCAGCGGCAATGTGCGCAGAATTCCTCCGCCTCGGATACAAGGTGGTCTCCGGTGGAACGGACAACCATCTGATGCTCATCGATCTGCGGACACGTTTCCCGGAGGTTACAGGCAGGATAGCGGAAAAGCAGCTCGAAAAGGCGGATATCACCGTCAATAAGAACATGGTGCCGTTCGATACCCGCAACCCCTTCCAGACGAGCGGTCTGCGCATAGGGACGCCCGCCATCACTTCCCGCGGATTCGTGGAAACTGACATGAAGGAAATCGTCGGCCTCATCGATACCGTACTGCAGTCGTGCAGCGTGCATGCTGCCGAACTCAGCCTCAAAAAAGCTGACGTTCCGACTCCTGAACAGAAAGCCGGCCTTGCCGAACATGACAAAGTTCTCAAGGCGGTGGCGGATAAGGTGCATGCCCTTACCGAAGGCAAACCTCTCAACCGCTATTAGCGTGACAAATTGTCAGTGGCACGCACATTGATTGTCTTTAAGGCGTCTCCCTTTTCGGAGGCGCCTGTTTTTTGAAACAACTAAAAAACGCATAATTATGATCAAACCATTGGCAGACAGAGTTCTGATTGAGCCTCAGGAAGCTCAGACAAAGACAGCCGGCGGAATCTATATCCCCGACACGGCAAAAGAGAAACCCCAGCAGGGCAAGGTTATCGCGGTTGGTCCCGGAAAGAAGGACGAACCCATGGAAGTCAAGGCCGGAGACGTGGTGCTTTACGGCAAGTATGCAGGCACCGAGGTTACGGTTGAAGACAAGAAGTATCTTATAGTCAAGCAGCAGGACATCCTGGCAATCCTCTAAGCGGGCTGAGTGTCATTCTGAATGAAATGAAGAATCTAAAATCAATCTGAACTATGGCAAAGACAATAAAATTCAATACTGACGTACGCACCGCAATGAAGGCCGGTGCAGACCAGCTTGCAGATGCAGTCAAGGTAACCCTCGGTCCCAAGGGCCGCAATGTGGTTATCGAAAAGAAATTCGGCGCTCCTCAGGTAACCAAGGACGGCGTGACGGTGGCCAAGGAAGTCGAGCTCGAAGACAAATACGAGAACATGGGCGCGCAGATGGTCAAGGAGGTAGCTTCCAAGACCAACGAGCAGGCCGGTGACGGAACCACAACCGCAACCGTCCTTGCGCAGGCAATCATCAACACCGGGCTCAAGAATGTTACTGCCGGCGCGAATCCGATGGATATCAAGAGGGGTATCGACAAGGCAGTCGCCAAGGTTGTCGAGGACCTCAAGAAGCGCAGCCAGGCCGTGGGTGACGACTACTCCAAGGTGGAGCAGGTCGGAACAATCTCCGCAAACAACGACGCATTCATCGGCAAGCTCATCGCCGACGCCATGTCGAAGGTCAAAAAGGACGGTGTCATCACCGTAGAGGAAGCCAAGGGCACCGAAACCGAGGTGAAGGTCGTGGAAGGCATGCAGTTCGACCGCGGATACATCTCCCCGTATTTCATTACTGACGGCGACAAGATGGAGGCCGACCTTTCCAACGCTTCCGTTCTCATCACCGACAAGAAAATCTCCACGATGAAGGACCTTCTCCCCATCCTCGAACCTATCGCAAGGGAGGGCAGGGAACTTCTCATCATCGCTGAAGATGTTGACGGCGAAGCCCTTACCACTCTGGTCGTCAACCGTCTGCGCGGCTCCCTCAAGGTTGCTGCAGTGAAGGCTCCCGGATTCGGAGACCGCCGCAAGGAGATGCTTCAGGACATAGCAGTCCTCACCGGTGGAACCGTTATCAGCGAAGAGCGCGGCTTTACCCTCGAGGCTGCCACTCCCGACATGCTCGGAAAGGCCGAGAAGATCACCATCACCAAGGAGAACACCACTATCGTAGGCGGCAAGGGCGACCGCGAGGCTATCGCTGAAAGGGCCGAAGGCATCCGCAAGCAGATAGAAAAGACGACTTCCGACTACGACCGCGAAAAGCTCCAGGAGCGTCTTGGAAAGCTTGCAGGCGGTGTGGCCGTCCTTTATGTGGGAGCTACTACCGAAGTGGAGATGAAGGAAAAGAAAGACCGCGTGGAGGACGCCCTCAATGCCACACGTGCTGCTGTTGAGGAAGGATATCTCCCCGGAGGCGGTGTGGCTTATATCAGGGCCATCGATTCTCTCGCAGGTCTCAAGGGAGACAACGAAGACGAAACCACCGGTATCCGTATCATCGAGCGTGCGCTCGAGGAACCCATGCGCCAGATTGCGGCGAATGCAGGTGTCGAAGGCAGCGTCATTATAAATAAAGTACGCGAGGGTAAGGGTGATTTCGGATACAATGCCCGCACCGGAGAATTCACCAACCTCTATGAGGCAGGAGTGATCGATCCTACCAAGGTTGCCCGCGTGGCTCTTGAGAATGCAGCCGGTGTGGCCGGTATGTTCCTTACCACCGAATGCGGTATCGTGGACATTCCCGAGCCGGCTCCGGCGGCACCCGCGATGCCCCAGGGCGGCATGATGTAAAAATAGTGCAAAAAAAAGTTTTTGAAGCAGGCCGCTGACATTCAGCGACTTGCTTTTTTGGTCTAAAAAATATTTTAAAAAACTTCGAAAAAAGTTTGCAGATTAAAAAATAGTTACTACCTTTGCAATCCCGTTCGAACAGCGAGCGGGTTTTTTAACGAAAGTTCTTTGAAAAGACTGTAAATCTAAGTACAAGCAAGTACCGAGAAACTAAAAAGAATCGAGAGCGTTAATTTCTTTAGGAAGTTGAAGCGTCGGGGTCAAGCTAAGATATATAAATATACAAAGAAGAGTTTGATCCTGGCTCAGGATGAACGCTAGCGGCAGGCTTAACACATGCAAGTCGAGGGGCAGCGCGGGTAGCA